>JAOZJU010000053.1 GCA_029935705.1 Arcobacteraceae bacterium | reverse complement strand
CCATAGTAAATGGTTCTGCATGTAGTGAAAATACTGCTCTTAGGTCTTTAAATGGACCTTTGTCTTTAAACTTGCTTGTACCATTGTATGCATGAAACTGCCAGTCTGATTGAGCTACACCTAATTCAAGCTCTCCTGCTCTTATAGTGTTGATATTGTATACAGAACCACCAGTTGATTCTACACTACATCTGACTCCATGCTCTTGTTTGTTTTTGTTTACAAGTCTACATATAGCTCCACCTGATGGATAATAGACTCCAGTTACTCCGCCAGTTCCAATAGTAGCAAAGCTGTCTTGTGCTTTTGCTTGTGTTTTAGCCTCTGTAGCTGGTGCTTTTTCTTCTGTCTTTTGCTTTTGATCACATCCTACTGATGCAAATAAAACAACCGACAACAATGCGATTATTTTGATAGTTTGTTTAAACATATCTACTCCTTTTTATTAAGTTTGAAATTATACCATAATATATCTTAAACTATATCTAAAACTTATATAAAATCATAGATTTTTTTAAAAAATATTTTATTTGAGCATCTAAAATAGACTAAATTTTCTCCCATACAACACCAGCAGGAGTATCACTTATAGTTATATTCATACTATTTAATTCATCTCTTATTTTATCAGCATTGTAAAAATCTTTCTCTTTTTTGTATTGGTCTCTTTTTTCGATAAGTTGTTTTATCTTGGTTTTGGTATATGTGTCTATGCCAAATTGAAAATAGCTATATGGGTCTTGATTTGCAATACCCAATAAATCATAAAGCAGTTCTATACAACTCATCGTTTGAGTTTTTAGGTTTTTGTCTTTGGGATTTTTGTCTAATTTGTCATTTGATATAGCTACAAACTCATCTATAGTTGAGAGTGCTTTTGCTGTGTTTAGGTCATCGTTTAGGTCATTTAAAATATCTTGTCTAAATTTTTCTGTTAGTTTGTCTTTGGATATTTTTGCTTGATATACTCTTTTTTTTAGGCGATATAGTTTGTCAAGTCTTTTTTTGCTTGATATTAAGTCATCTTCACTAAAAGCAAAATCACTACGATAGTTTGTGTTGATCATATAAAATCTTATAACTTCGCCATCATAACTTTTCAACACATCTTTTAGAAAAAAACTATTGCCCAACGATTTGCTCATCTTCTCTCCATCTATAGTCACAAAACCATTGTGCATCCAGTATTTTGCCAACTCTTGATCAAAACAGACTCTTGTTTGTGTGGCTTCATTTTCATGATGAGGAAAAAGCAGATCCACCCCACCTGTATGAATATCTACAGCATATGGCAAACTATGGTTTGATAGGTATTTGTCTATCATAGCACTACACTCTATATGCCACCCTGGTCGCCCATGACCAAAAGGAGCTTGAAAACCTATCTCTTTGTCAAACTTCCAAACTACAAAATCTTTTTGATCTCTTTTTTCAAGATTGTTTTTAATTCGTGCTTTTGAGTTTTCGTCTGATTTTTGGTTTGATATGTTGCCATATTTTTTATCTTTGGTTGTGTCAAAATATATACCATCAAATAGTTTGTATGCTACATCTTTTGCCAACAAATTTTCTATCATAGCGATCATCTCATCTATATTTTCAGTCGCTTTTGGTTCTATAGTGTTTTGTAGGATATTTAAATTTGACATATCATCTTGATATCTTTGGATATAGTAGTTTGTGATATCTTTAAGAGATTTTCCAGTTTGTGATGATTTGTTTATGATCTTATCGTCTATATCGGTGAAGTTTTTAGCGACGATTACTTTATAACCGTTTGCTTTTAGCACTCTGTGAAGTATATCAAACGATATAGCAGACCTCGCATGCCCTAAATGGGCATCATCATATACAGTAGGGCCACATATGTATACTCTGGCAAGATTTGGCTCTTGTGGAAAAAATTTAACTTTAACTTTTTTGGTAGTATCATATATTTTCATAACTAATTATATCTAAAGATAGCTTAAATTTTATAGAGTTGCGATATAATGCATCTATGATAAAATTTGAAAATATAAAACAAGCAAGAGAAAACATAAAAGATGTAGTGTATCAAACACCTATAGCCTTTGCACCGCAATTGAGCAAATTGTGCAAAGCAAACATATATTTAAAAAAAGAAAACCTACAAATAACAGGAAGCTTTAAGATACGAGGTGCTTTTAACAAAATAGCATCTATGGAGGAAAACGAAAGAGCAAAAGGAGTAGTAGCAGCAAGTGCTGGAAACCATGCCCAAGGGGTGGCATATAGTTGTCAACACTTTGGATGCACTGCCACTATCGTTATGCCCGAAGTTACCCCTATACTTAAGATAAATGGGGTCAAATCATATGGAGCTGATGTTTTGTTAAAAGGTTCAAACTACGATGAAGCATATGATTATGCTATAAAATATGCCAAAAAGAACAAAAAAGTATTTGTCCATCCATTTGAAGACAAAGATGTCATATGTGGGCAAGGCACCATAGGTTTGGAGATATTAGAGCAAATAGAAAATATTGATTGTGTGATTGTGCCAGTAGGCGGTGCTGGACTTATCACAGGTGTAGCAAAAGCTATCAAAACTATAAAACCAGAGATAAAGATAGTAGGTGTAGTAGCTTCAGGAGCAAACAGCAAAAAAGTATCATTTGATGACAATAAAATCTCAAACTCAAAAAGAGTCAAAACTATAGCAGATGGTATAGCAGTTCGTGACACATCGAAAAAAATGTTTGATTATGTAAACAGATATGTAGATGAGGTTGTAGAGGTTGAAGATAAAGAGATAGCAAATGCTATACTCTTTTTGCTTGAGAAACAAAAGCTTGTAGTAGAAGGTGCCGGAGCAGTAACAGTAGCAGCGATACTTCACGACAAGATAGAGATAAAAGGCAAAAATGTCGTAGCTATATTAAGCGGAGGAAATATAGATGTCACTATGTTGTCTGTGATTATAGAGAAAGGTTTAGTTAAGTCAAGCAGAAAGATGAATCTTATTGTAACTCTTGTGGACAAACCAGGCTCACTTTTAAAGCTTACTGAGATTTTTCAAACAACTTCGGCAAATATAGTGCAGATAGATTATGATAGGGATTCTATAAATCTTGATTTTGGTGATGCAAATATCACTATATCTCTTGAGACAAAAGGCGAAGAACACCAAAATATCATAAGAGAAAAATTGACAAAAAATGGATATAATTTTACTCAATTGTAGATAATTTAAACAATATATGGTATATTAGTGGTCTGGATGATACGGGGTTTTTATACATAGGGGTCCAACGATTATTTTAGGTTCATATAGTAGTATGTGTGGTGAGATGCTCGTTTTGAAGTATCTGTAAAAGCAGATCTCTTATGACAAATTTTGGCAAAATAGGGCCAACTTCATAAATCAACGGTCATCTGGGCTTATGAGACACAGCACAATAAACTAAAAATCATAGTAAAATATAGCAAACAAATAGGCATAACTCAAACTTATGTCATATCTTTTTTTGCTTGTATCTATATCTTTTGTTTCTTGTGCTGTGTCTCTTTATCAAAAATTTTAAAGGCAAAATGTGAATATACTTATAATTGGCTCAGGTGGTAGAGAGTATTCTATAGCAAAGGCTATCAAAAAAGAGGATAACTCACACAATATATATTTCAACCCAGGCAACGGCGCTACAGAAACTTTGGGAGAAAATATAGCTCAAACATCTTACGATGATTTGGCTTTGTGGGCAAAAACGAACAATATAGGACTGACAATAGTAGGTCCAGAACAGCCACTAAGCGAGGGCATCGTAGATATATTTGAAAAACAAAATCTGACAATATTTGGTCCATCAAAAAAAGCAGCCCAGCTTGAAGGTTCAAAAGCTTTTATGAAAAACTTTCTAAAAAGACACGAGATACCAACAGCAAAATATATTGAAACAACAAACAAAACAGATGCTTATGAGTTTATAGATATCGTATCAACAAACAAGATAGTAGTCAAAGCAGATGGACTGTGTGCTGGCAAAGGTGTCATCATAACAAACAGCAAAAAAGAAGCCAAACAGACAGTAGAAGATATGTTGTTAGGCAACAGCTTTGGCAAAGCAGGCAACAAAGTTGTCGTAGAGGAGTTTTTAGATGGTTTTGAGCTCTCTGTATTTGTCATATGTGATGAAAAAGATTATGTAATCTTGCCAGCATGCCAAGACCACAAAGCAGTAGGCGATGGAGATACAGGACCAAATACAGGCGGTATGGGAGCATACTGTCCCACACCACTTGCTACAGATGAGATATACAAAAAAATAGAGACAAACATAATCAAACCAACCATAAAAGGAGCCGTAAAAGATGGTCTGCCTTTTAGTGGAGTGCTTTTTATAGGGGTGATGGTGGTCGACGATGAGCCTATCGTATTAGAATACAATGTTCGATTTGGTGATCCTGAGTGCGAAACTATATTGCCACTTTTTTCATCAAGTGTATTTGAGCTTTTTTACAAAACAGCCACAAAACAACTATCTGATTATAAACTAAAGATGAAAAATCATCACTGTGTATCTGTAGTGATGGCGAGCAAAAATTACCCATACAAAAAAGATAAACCAGTTGAGATAATCATAGACGATATTCACGACGATGAGATCAAGCAAAACAGCCACATATCATATGCAGGTGTGACCAAGATAGAGGACAAGCTATTTGCCACAGGTGGTAGGGTGCTTTTGTGTATAGGACAAGGCAAGACTATAAATCAAGCTAGGGATATGGCATACAGATTATGCGGACAGGTTCATTTCTCTGGCAAAAAATTAAGAACAGATATAGCATATCAAGCGATAAAGGATAGTAGATGATAAACATAGGAGTGATAACCACAAGCGACAGAGCAAGTGCTGGTATATATGAGGATATAAGCGGCAAAGCTATTCAGCAAGTTCTTAGTGATTATATATTGGATGATATAAAATATCACTACAAAATCATAAGCGACGATATGCAAACTATCGAACAAACCATAAAAGATATGGCAGACAAACAAAAATGCTCTTTGATAGTAACAACAGGCGGCACAGGACCAGCAGTAAGAGATGTGACACCAGAAGCTACTTTAAATGTCTGTCAAAAGATGCTACCGGGATTTGGCGAGCTTATGCGACAAACCTCACTTAAGTATGTGCCTACAGCTATACTCTCAAGACAGACAGCAGGCATAAGAGACAAAAGTTTGATTATCAATCTGCCAGGCAAACCAAAATCAATCAAAGAGTGCCTTGATGCAGTATTTCCTGCTGTGCCTTACTGTATAGACCTCATAGATGGCGAATATATCAATTGTGATGAGAATGTCATCAAAATATTTAGACCAAAATCATAAGAAAAGTTTTTAGCTTTTGTAGGTTATCTTATCTTGTTTGGATTTTATCTGTGAAGATAGTATTTAGATGAGTTTAAAAAACAGCAGTGTTAAAGATATAAACAAAGAGATATAAACTGTTTCTCATATTTGATTCTTTTATAAAATTGTAATAGAACAACAACTTTATAAAACAAACATAGTTTTTGGTTTTTTGCTACTATAAAAACTTATAGGGTTAAATTAAAAACCCTCAAAGCCTCAAAAGAGACCCCAAGGGTTTTTTAAACTACTATTTAAATACTATATTAGTAAGTATCTTTCATAGTGTTTGTGACATTAAACTTACCTGTAGGTGTTACAAGTCTTTTGTCGTTGATGACACTTTTAAGTTTAAGTGTTTTTGAATCATATACAAGGATAGGTGTGCTAACCATCTTGTTACCCCATATACTTGTCCATACTTCGCTACCATCTGCATTGAACTCAAAGTGAACTGGTCCTCTTGAAGTTATTTTTTTACCTTTTTTACCTTTATATACTGGTAAATATTTTGCAGGTATTTGGATAGTTTTTACTATCTCTAAAGTTTCTTTGTCCATGACATAGATTTTTGTTTGAAGTTTTCTATCTGGATTTAGTGGTCTATCTATAAATATATAAGGACTATTTGGATGACCTTTTATAAATAAGTTTCCTCCACCTTTTCCAGGAAGTGATACTTTTTTCACAACTTTCCAAGCATTTTTTGCATGATTTTCTGGGA
>JAOZJU010000018.1 GCA_029935705.1 Arcobacteraceae bacterium | reverse complement strand
CTATGATTAGATCACAAGATTTAGATCTTTTAGATATAATACGACTATGAAAAATAGATATGATTTTATAGGTATTAAATTAGATAGCATCAAACAAGATTATGATAGATAGAATCAAAACAAAACAGATCTATGTAGGCGATGTACCAATAGGTGGCGATGCTCCTATATCAGTGCAAAGCATGACATATACAAAAACCACAGATATACCAGCAACAGTAGCACAAATACGAAGAGTTCATTTTGCTGGTGCAAATATAGTGCGAATAGCAGTGCCAGATATGCAAAGTGCAAAAGCTTTGAAACATATATGCGAGCAGGTATCTATGCCGATAGTTGCTGATATTCATTTTAATTATAAGTTAGCTTTAGAGGTAGCACCATATGTTCAAGCTATACGATTTAACCCAGGCAATATAGGCGACAAAAGCAGAATAAAACAGATAGTTGCAAGGTGCAAACAGTTTAATATACCAGTGAGAATTGGGGTAAATTGTGGTTCATTGGAACAAAAATTTGAGGATAAATATGGTCAAACAGCCAAAGGTATGATAAATTCTGCTTTATACAATATAAAATACCTCGAAGATTTGGATTTTACCGATATCAAGATAAGTTTAAAAGCCAGTGATGTCCAGCGGACAGTAGAGGCATATAGAGGACTTCGTCCTTTAGTTAGATATCCATTTCATCTTGGTGTTACTGAAGCTGGCACGAGGTTTCATAGCACCATAAAGTCATCTATAGCTATGGGTAGTTTGTTGCTTGATGGTATAGGCGATACGATAAGAGTATCTATGACAGGCGAACTTGAAGAAGAGATAAAAGTAGGTAAAGCTATCTTAAAAGATAGTGGTATAGTTAAAGAGGGTTTAAATATAATATCATGTCCTACTTGTGGCAGAATTGAAGCTGATTTGGTATCAGCAGTTAAAGAGGTCGAAGTTGCTACTAAAGATATCAAAACTCCTCTTGATATATCTGTGATGGGTTGTGTGGTAAATGCAATAGGTGAAGCCAAAAATGCCGATGTCGCTATAGCATATGGCAAAGGTAGTGGCCTTATCATCAAAAAAGGCGAAGTGGTAGCAAAGTTGCCGACAGAAGAACTATTGCCAAGATTGTTACAAGAGATAAAGAGATTGGAAAACAGATGAAAAATGCCATCATCACAGGATATAGCAGTGGTATAGGCAAAAGTATAAAAGATAGTTTGGAAAAAAAAGGGTACAATATCATAAAACTATCATCAAACTTCAAAGATACTCAAGCAGTTGAAAAAGAGTGCAAAGATATACTAAACTCTTTTGATATAGATATACTCATAAACTGTGCAGGTATAGGATGTTTTGAACCACTTGAAGAGATATCAGTTCAAAATATAAAAAATATGATAAATATCAATCTTACAGCTCCCATAATTTTAAGTGCGATCTGTTTAAGATCTCTGAAAAAAACAAAAGGTCATATCATAAATATATGCTCCATAGAAGCTACAAGAAACTCAAAGTTTTCAGCAGTTTATACTGCTACAAAAAGTGGTTTGAGAAATTTTAGTTTAAGTTTATTTGAAGAGTGTAGAAAAAGTGGAGTGAAAGTTACATCAATAAATCCAGATATGACAGATACAAACTTTTTTAATAATCTAAAGTTTGAACCCACATCAAACAAAGATGAATATATAGATGTAACTACTATTAGTGATATGGTAATAGATATAATAAATTGCAAATCAACTATC
Source organism: Arcobacteraceae bacterium (assembly GCA_029935705.1). Taxonomy (GTDB): domain Bacteria; phylum Campylobacterota; class Campylobacteria; order Campylobacterales; family Arcobacteraceae; genus B24-G6. Next base: position 20,979 of record JAOZJU010000018.1, on the reverse strand, counting down.
ACAGATGTCACGATACGACCACAAAAATTTGCAATAAACAAAAAACGATAAATGGAGTAATATATGTCACAAAAATCAATCGCTGTAATTGGAGCTGGAAAATGGGGTCAAGCTATACATTTTGCTATATCCAAACAACAAAAATGTCTCATAACAAACAGAACAAAAAAAAATATAAAAAATTTTGTATCACTCGAAGAAGCTTTAAGTTGTGAGTATCTTATAATAACAGTGCCAACACAAGCAGTAGGACAGTGGTTAAAAAGTAGCTTTAAAAACAACAATCAAAAGATAGTCGTAGCTTCAAAAGGGATAGAAGCAAAAAGTGGTAGATTTTTAAAAGAGATATATGAAGCTTTTGTAAAACCTGACAATTTAGGATTTTTGTCTGGACCATCATTTGCAAGTGAAGTTATGCAATCACTTCCAACAGCTATAGTCATAAACTCAACAAACAAACAACTTTATGATGAGTTTAAAGATTTTTTTCCACCAAATATAAAGTGTTATTATAGCGATGATATAATAGGTGCCGAAGTAGCAGGAGCATATAAAAATGTTCTTGCAATTGCAAGTGGTATATGCGATGGTTTAAAATTGGGAAACAATGCAAGAGCTGCATTGATATCAAGAGGTTTAGTAGAGATGAGAAGATTTGGCAATCATTTTGGTGCAAAAGATGAGACATTTATCGGTTTAAGTGGAGCTGGTGATCTCTTTTTGACAGCATCAAGTAGTTTAAGTAGGAACTACCGTGTTGGTTTGGGCATATCAAACAACAAAACCATAGATACAATCATAAAAGAGTTAGGTGAAATAGCAGAGGGGATTATGACCTGCAAAGCTATAACAAAATTGTCTAAAAAATTTGAGATATATTGTCCTATCGTATGGGAAGTTGCTTTGATGATAGATGGCAAATCACCACAACAATCACTAAACGATCTGTTGAAAAGTTAAGAGATAGTTTTTATCTAATTTTCAAACTAATTAGTGCTATAATGTTGCTCATAAAAGATATTATCCAAAATCTTACTATGATTTTGTTTTCGTGCCATCCTTTTTGTTCAAAGTGGTGGTGAATTGGAGCCATCCTAAATACTCGTTTTTTTCTAATTTTAAAACTTCCTATTTGAAGTATCACAGATACGGTTTCAAATACAAAGATAAAACCAATAAGCAAAAGAAGTATTTCACTTTTGCCAACAATTGCTATATATCCCATAAATGCCCCCACAGGCAGACTGCCACTATCGCCCATAAAAATTTGAGCTGGATGTGAGTTGAACCACAAAAATGCAATAAGCGAACCCATAAGCGACAACCCAATCACAAAAAGCTCACCACTTCCTTTGATATTTGGCATAAGCAAATAGTTGCTTATAACCGCATGACCAGTTACATATATGATAAGACTAAGTGTAGCTAATGCTACTATGGAAGGTACTGTTGCTAAACCATCTAAACCATCTGTAAGATTTACAGCATTTGAGCTAGCTACTATTACTAATATCCAAAAAATTATAGCAAAATAGTCCATATCAAATAGTGGATTTTTGTAAAATGGCACAAAAAGATTGTGATCGTGTATAAAAAATAGCAACAAAGCAACTACAGCAGAAGCTATAAATTGATAGATTAGTTTTGATCTTACACTTAGTCCAGCTTCGTTTGTTTTTAGTTTAATTTTTGCCATATCATCAGTGATGCCTATATAAGCAAATGCGGATATTATAACGATACCACCCCACACATATAGATTGTCAAGTCTAGCTGACAACAAAACACTAACTATGGTAATAGTTGTAAAAACCGCTCCACCCATAGTAGGTGTGCCATCTTTTTCTCCATGTGTTTTTGGAGCATGTTCAAATATAGGCTGGTGGTTTTCTGTGTTTTTTGCCCATATTATAAATTTGGGCAATACAAATTGAGTGACAATAAAAGCAAACAAAAATCCAAAACCAGCTCTGACTGTGATATATTGAAATATATTTATACCAAAAAAATCATATAAAAAATAAAGCATAATTAAAATCTAATTTGTAAACTATGTTTTAGTTTTTTTGTTTTATAAGTTTTTCTTGTTTTTAACTGAACTATAACTCTGTAAAAACCCTCATCATAGTGAGCACCCACTGATACTCTTTTGACAATTTTATGTGCAGGTCTGTATTCGTTTGATTTAAATTTTTTACGACTTACAAAATCAAGTATTATTTTGTTGCTTGAGCGAAATACTCTTGACCTTAGAAGCCTATAGTTTTTTTGTTTTATTTGCAAGCTGTGTTTTTTGATAACTATCGTTAAGAAATTTGCTGGTTTTAAAACAATATCACTGTTTGATATTTTATCTTTTTTGTCTATCTTATCTTTTTGCTCTTTTTTTTGCTCTTTTGTTTTTTTGTTTTTTTGCTTGTCTGTAGATACTATTTCATCTTTTTGCATCTTGATATCATCAAAAGATTTGCTATGTTCAAAAGGATTCTCTCTTGCATATAAATTTATTGTTATTATTAAACATATTAAAAATATTTTTTTCATTCTGGCTCCAGATTTTTAAGTTCTAAAAACTCCTTTTGGAGTTTTGCATTTGTTTTTTGTAGTTCAAAAATATTCTCTATGAGAACTATTTTTTGTTTTTTTAGGTTTTGATATACCATATAAGAGTCGCTACTAAAAAAGATAAGATATAAAAAATAAACTCCAAATGATACAATCAATAGATAAAGTTTCTTTTTTAGATCAAAACTTTTCATAAAAACGGTTCTTCTCCTAAGTATTTGCTCAAACTACCCATCTCATGCTCTATATTGAGTAGTCTGTTGTATTTTGCAACTCGATCGCTTCTTGCGGTGCTTCCTGTTTTTATCTGCCCACAATTTAAAGCAACTGCCAAATCTGCTATAAATGTATCTTCACTTTCACCACTTCTATGGCTCATGACACAGTTATAGCCACTTCTTTGTGCCAATCTTACAGTTTGCATAGTTTGCGATAGATCCCCTATCTGGTTTGGTTTGATTAAGATACTGTTTGCAATATTTTCATCTATACCTTTTTTTAATATCTTTTCGTTTGTCACAAACAGATCGTCGCCTACAAGCTGGATTTTGTCGCCTAACACTTCAGTCATATAGCTCCAACCACTCCAGTCATCTTCGCTCAATCCATCTTCTATCGATACTATTGGATATTTGTCGCATAAAATTTTATAATAATCCACAAGTTCTTTGCTTGATAAAATTTTATTTTCTGATTTTAAACTATAATTGTTTTTTCCATCTACAAGCTCTGAAGCTGCTACATCAAGTGCCAAAAATATATCTACACCTGGTTTGTAACCAGCTTGTAAAATAGCTTGAGATATAATCTCCAACGGCTCTTCGTTTGATTTTAGATTTGGAGCAAATCCACCCTCATCGCCAACAGCAGTCGTCAATCCCATGCTATCTATAATTTTTTTAAGTTCATTGTAAACTTCGCTTACTGCTCTTAAAGACTCTCTAAAGTTTTCAAAATTTGTAGGGATTATCATATACTCTTGAAAATCCACACTATTGTTTGCATGCTCTCCGCCATTTATGATATTAAACATACCCACAGGCAAAGTTGTACCATTTGCACCGCCTAAGTATCTATATAAAGGTATGCCAAGACTATTAGCGGATGCACGAGCTACTGCCATCGATACTGCCAATGAAGCATTTGCACCTAAATTTTCATAATTTTTACTACCATCCTCTTTTTGAAGAAGTTTGTCTATATTGTTTTGATCAAATGGATTTTGCCCATCTAACAATGGAGCTATGATTTTATTTATATTTTCAACTGCTTTGAGCACTCCTTTTCCACCATATCTTTTGTCACCATCTCTTAACTCTACAGCTTCTCTTTTGCCAGTGCTTGCACCGCTTGGGCATATAGCTTCACCAATAGCACCATCGCTTAACACTACAGTAGCTTGAACAGTTGGATTGCCACGGCTATCCATCACCTCTATAGCATATATATCATATATTAGTACCATATTTACTCCTCTTTTTCGCCCATAGATACAAGTATCTTGTCCTCTATCTCTTTACATATCTCTTCATTTTCTTTCAAAAACTGTTTAGCTTTCTCTTTGCCTTGACCTATCTTTTTGTCGTTGTAACTAAACCAAGCTCCAGCTTTGTCTATGATATCCATCTTTACACCATAATCTACAATTTCGCCTAACTTTGATATACCCTCACCAAACATAATATCAAACTCCACTATCTTAAAAGGTGGTGCTACTTTATTTTTGACCACTTTGACTTTGGTTCTATTGCCTATAATCTCATCTGCTTGTTTAAGCGATGCTATTCGTCGTATATCAAGTCGCACAGAGCTATAAAACTTCAAAGCATTGCCACCTGTTGTAGTCTCTGGAGAACCATATCCTGTCATACCAATTTTCATACGAATTTGGTTTATAAATATCACAGTTGTATTTGTTTTGTGTAAGATACCAGTGATTTTTCTCAAAGCTTTACTCATAAGTCTCGCTTGAAGTCCCACTTGCATATCATCCATATCGCCATCTATCTCAACTTTTGGTGTCAAAGCCGCTACACTATCTATGATTATCAAATCTACAGCAGAGCTTCGTATAAGTGTCTCAAGTATATCTAAAGCTTGTTCACCATAATCTGGTTGCGATACCAATAGATTGTCTGTATCAACTCCTATATCTTTAGCATAACCTACATCAAGAGCATGTTCGGCATCTAAAAATGCACAAACACCGCCAGTTTTTTGACACTGAGCTATGGCATGGAGACTTAAAGTTGTTTTACCACTACTTTCAGGTCCATATATCTCAACTACTCTACCTTTTGGTATTCCACCAACTCCAAGTGCTAAGTCAAGTCCCAAAGAACCTGTGCTTATAGATTCAATCTTTTCTATCTCTTTGTCGCCAAGTCGAACCAAAGCACCCTTGCCAAAGGCTTTGTCCATCTGTTTGATCGCTAAATTTAAAGCATTTTGTTGCTCATCTGTCATATTTTTTCTCCCATAAGATTTTTGATACGATGTTCTACTTTTGGATGGGTTGAAAACCAACTTCCAGCATCGAAAAAGTTTGCAAACTTTCTTGTTTGATTTTCAGTTTCATCCAAATCATAGTCATTTTCTTTATAATCACTGCTTATCTTTTGTAAAGCAGATACCATAGCATCTTGATTGCCTGTAAACTCTACAGATGCCGCATCGGCCAAAAATTCTCGCTTTCTTGATATATAAAGCTGTAAAACTATCGTCAAAATAGGCAAAAATATTTTCAGTACAAATATCACTATCTTTGCTTGTTGCATAGCTTTGTTGTTGCTTCCTCGCCCTATCATAGTATAGTATATCCAGTCAACTGCATATACCATGACATTTGTAAGCACACCTACAATTAAAGTGAGTCTCACATCGGCATTTTTGATATGACCCATCTCATGTGCCATCACCGCTTCTACTTCTGCTCTGGTTAATTTATCCAAAAGCCCTTTAGTTATAGCTACCATAGAGTTACCCTCACTCCAACCAGAAGCAAAAGCATTCATATATGGTTCATCTATGATATATACATCTGGCATAAATCTTAATCTTGAAGATATTTTTAGTTCTTCAACTGTATTTAAAACCATTCTTTCGACTTTGCTCATATGCTCTTTGTCGTTTAGTTTTATGTATTGATTGCCACTTAGCATAATTTTGTTGCCAAACTTTATAGTTATAAATATAACAACCAATGATATAACAGACATAGATATAGTAAATATAGGCACATGAACACCAGACAATATAGCTTTGTATGTAAATACCATAGCATCTATCAAATTATATTCAGGTGGAATTGTAAGGCTGATATATATAGTTTCGCCCAACAATCCTATAAGTAAAAATGAAACTATATAGATAAACATCACTATGTTTGTTTTTCTATAATTTTCTTTTTTTATCTTTCTGTAGTTCATATTTTTCCTCTTTTTACAATTGTATCAAATTAAGCTTAAAATCGCTTTGATAGAAACTAATTTAATCAAGGTCAAATCAGTTAGTTCTACTGTTGTTTGAGCCAAAATGTTGATTCTTTCAATCCTTTGTCAAACAAATAGTTCTCTAAAAATCCAGGAACCCAATTTTTAAACTCCAAATCATTTGCATAAAATACTCTTGTAGTGTTTTCATCTATTTGTTTCAATCTCCAGTAGCCATTCATCTTTGCAAAATAGTTGTTTGTATCAAACTTTTTATCAAGAGTCCAAGATATATGATGGTTTTTATCATCAATATAGTGTATGACACTGTTGCTAAAACTCACAAAAAAATTGTCAATATATATTTTAGCTTTGATTATGTTGTTCTTATTGTGATAAATTTCAACCTTATCTACATCTTTTATTTTTGCTGGATAGGAGCTTAACTCTTTTATCTCCTTGTAAACCGCTTGTAAGGTTTTGTTGATATCAAACGATATGAAACCTTTTTTTGTCTCTCTATCTCTTTTGATTACAAAACCGTTTGTTTTGAGCTCTTTGAGCTCTTTTTCATTTAAATTTACTTTTTCGTTGTTTGCAAAAATCATCAACGATAAACTAAAAAATAAAATAACAATTTTCATATTTGTTCCTTTTGTGGTGCTGTTTAAAATCTATATACTACATTTAGCCCGGTTGCTTTGTTTGTGATAGCAGGGATTATCTGCCAATTTTTTCTTGCTTTGTCTCTTTGGCGACTTGCTGATACTTTTCCAAAACTATAACCTATAGCTAAAGCAAGAGGATAATCACTCGCCCAATGCACTTCATTGTTAAGCATTTGAAAACTAAGTAAGCCCATAGCAGTCCAGCCAATTGGTTTGATATATGGGTTGTCTGGGTAGTTTTCACTAAGAACTGTAACGCTCATCATAGTTGTAGCTAAGTGTCCTGATGGATATGCATCGTATTTTTGTACATCGTTGTGATAATCTTTTTGGTTTGGAAACCATCTCCATTTGCCAGTATCTTCACTTCTAACAACTGGACTTTCTCTTCCTGTGATATGCTTAAGCAGTTGTGTGGTAATTGCTACACCTATCAAACCTTCAGCCAATTGACTTGATACATTTAGTGATTTGTTGTTGTCACTTAGTGCTCCATGAGCATACATACCAGCCATGATGCCTATATGAACACTACCATCGCCTATGAGATATAGATATGCCCCTTTGCTATCTCCTGTTTGGAGTATAGGAAATGGACCGACTGAAAATATGCTTTTCATTGCGCCTTGACCATCTGGCGGTATATCCCACTTCTTGCCTAATCTTTTTGCTTCATCTATAATCTCTTTGTCGTATTTAAACAAAAGTAATGACGATGCGGTTATCCAACCCCAAGCTTTATAGTTGTTTTTATCTACTGCCATATCATATACTTTGGAAAAATTATCAAATCCGTTGCTCCAAAAATCAAACATTTTTGGTTTGTCATATTTTAGTTTTTTCTTTTGTTGTAGTGTTGTTATGTCGTTGTTTTGAGTTTGATTGTTGCTGTTTTGTATAGTTGTGGTATCTGTATCGTTTGTTGGTTGCAATATGGTGCTTGATGTTGTGTCGTTTTTATCTGCATATAAATAGACTGCTGTCATAGATAAAATTAAAACTAATCTAAGTGATATTACCATCGTATTTTAACTCCATAAAAATTGTTATTTTCAAGACTATAGGCTATAGGTTCTATTGTGGTATTTTTATATTTGTAAGGAGTAGTAAAAAACCAAGAAAAAGCACCACCTATCAATGCACCAGCATATACATCACTTTTGTAATGCCATTTAGAATAAACACGACTATAACCTACAAAAATAGCCCCCATATATGGCACTATTGCATAGCCCAATCCATATCTTTTGTGTATAAATACAGCTCCTTGAAAAGAAGCAGATGTATGACCTGATGGAAAAGAGTGCTTGTCTGCTTTGTTTGGTCTGCGTCTTAATACTGTCCTTTTGAGTATATGTGTAGTACCAAAGGTGCTACCAAACGAAACATAAAATTGATCTCGCCCTTGTGTATCATCCAATACCCAAGTAGTAGCATATGCTGTTGTTGGTATAATTATTTGGACTATATCGCCTGCTTGTTCAATCTTTTTGTCATATCCATATAGATAGACACATAGCAAACAGATTAAAAATAGCTTATGCAAGATTTAGATATACAAACATATCAATCAAAAGAGACAACTCTCTCTTCTGATTTTTCAATCTTCTCTTTGCTTAGTTCCCATCTAACAAAATCAAACTTCAATTGCTTTTTAAATAACGAAACTACAAATACACCTGGTATCCCTTGTGATACTGTGTTATAATCCTCTATGCTCATATTAAATGCTTTTTTAGAGTTTGCTAATTTTCTTTCTATATTTTCAATAGACTCTTGAAGTTGCAACATATTTGTAGCAGACTTTAACTCAGGGTATGCTTCTACTGCTATATTTATACCGCTTGATAAAGCACCACTGCTTACTATTTTTGACAACTCCTCAGAAGCCGCTTGAGCTTGTGCATTTGTAGCTACTCCTGTAGTTTGATTTGCTTGAGACCTTAACCTAACTATATCAGCAAATGTGCCTTTTTCGTGGTCCATATATTTTTTGACTGTGTTTATCAAGCTATCATATAGTTTATTTCTCTCATCGAGTTGTATTCCTATACCTTTTTCATCTGTAAATACAGCTTCTTTTAGACCTATTAATTTATTGTACCAAATAACAATAATCAAAACTATGACTACTATTATGCCTAATAATATCTCCATAAAATATCCTTTTATTTTTGTTTATGATACCATAATAAACTTAAGCTAATTATGGTATTATAAACAAAAGGATAAAAATTGATAAAATTAAATGACAGCTCAAAAGTTATCGGACTTATACTTATTGCATTTGTATTTTCAGTATCTATTAGGATGATATGGGTTTACAATCATCAAGATGAGGCAAGCTACAAATTTAATGACAGTTTTATGATAACTACAAACGATGGATACTATTTTGCTGAAGGTGCTAGAGATATACTAAAAGGTGTAGATACAAATGAAGCTATAGCTAACCACTCAGCAGTTACAGATGCTTTGTCGCAACTTACTGCATTTGTAGCTAAGATTTTGCCATTTGCTTTTGAAGATCTTATATTTTATTTTCCAATATTTTTCTCGTCGCTTATTGTGATACCCATGGTGCTTATAGGACAAAATTTAGGCAGAGTATCTGTAGGTTTTATATCTGCATTGTTAGCATCTATAACTTGGAGTTATTACAACCGCACCATGGCTGGGTATTATGATACTGATATGTTAAATATAGTATTTCCTATATTTCTGTTGTGGTCACTTATAGGTGCTGTAAAAACAAACCACGATAGATATATATTTTTAGTAGCTATGGAGGTGATATTGTATCGCTGGTGGTATCCTCAGTCGTATGCTTTGGAGTTTGCTTTTATTGCTTTGTTGGTTGTGTTTGCAATATTTAATCACTTTAAAAAAGAAAACAATATATATATTTGGGTTATTATAACTTTTATGCTCTTATCCTCTTTGCAAATAGATGGTTATATTCGTTTTGTTTTTGTCATCTTGCTCTTTTTGTTTTTGAGTTTTAAAAAAGATATCTTTTATAAATATATCTATTATATATTGGGTTTTGCTGTTTTATTGTTTGTAGCTACAGGAGGTTTGAGTCCTATTTTAAGATTGCTTGATAGTTATGTTTTTGATAGTTCAGTAAAAGTAAGCGATACAGCTATCTTGCAACTACATTTTTATACAGTTATGCAAACTATAAGTGAAGCATCTAAAATACCTTTTGAGACCTTTGCAAATCGTATCAGTGGCCATAGTGTTACATTTTTTATCGCTCTTGTAGGTTATCTTTGGTTATCTTACAAACATAGAGTTATGCTACTTGCTTTGCCACTTGTGGGGCTTGGATTTTTGGCTATATTTGGAGGGCTTAGATTTACCATATATGCTATACCACCACTTGCTTTGGGTTTGGCATATTTGATTGTTCAAGCAGGAGAGAAGATAGAGATAAGATTAGCAAAATATGCTACTATTTTTATATTAACCACAGCTGCCTTGGCTCCAAATATATATCATGTCATAAACTACAAAGTCTCCACTGTTTTTTCAGCCCAAGAGGTGCAAATTCTTGATAAGCTTAAAACAATTGCTCCAAAAGATAGTTATGTAGTAGGGTGGTGGGATTATGGATATCCTTTGAGATATTATGCAGATAGTTTGACACTCATAGATGGTGGCAAACACTCAGGTAGTGCAAATTTTCCAGTGAGTTTCGCACTTACACAACCTCAAAATTTGTCAGCAAAGATGATGAGACTTGATGTAGAGTACACACAAAAGAGAGTTTTAAAACATCTTGATATATTAGATGGCAAAATAGACAAAAATGAAACAGATAGTCCAAGATTTAAAAGATCAAATATAGCAAATATGACATTGGATTATGGTTTTGATGATACAAATGATTTTTTATCAAGCTTACAAGGCGATATCAAACTACCTACAAAAACAAAAGATATATATCTATATTTGCCATACAGAATGGTAGGCATATATCCTGTAATAAAAAGATTTTCAAATCTTGATTTGATGACTGGAACAAAAGCTAAAGATGGGTTTTATTTTTATCCACAAACATCACAAGAGAGTGAAAGATATGTAACATTTAACAAATATGTAGCTTTGGATAAACAAAAAGGGGTATTGATATTTGGCGACAAACAATACAAGATAAAACAATACATAACGATATCTTATGACAATAACTTAAAAACTCAAAAAAAGATTATACCAATAAACAGCAGTGGTGATTTGAGTGTCATATATATGCAAAGTTCAAAAAGATTTATTTTTGTAGATGATAGTGTGTTAGATTCGGTATATTTCCAGATGTTTATTTTTGATAATTTTGACAAAAATTTATTTGATAAAGTGATAGACACTCCATATGCTAAAGTTTATAAACTAAAAATATAATGCAGTTTGATATAGATATAAAAGGTAAATACAAAGATATATTTGTGACACTTAAAGATATAATTTTAAGTTTCGATGATATTTATATGAAAAAAAATGAAAATCAAACAGCTTTTTATGACCAATATAGTGCTGTGTGTTTTTTAAGACCCAACAAGACCAAAAAAGATTGTTATTGTTTATCTTTGGCAAAAGGTTATAAACTCCAAGAGATCTTTCCATCACTAACAGGAGATGCACTTATAACGAGACATATCAACTTTAAAAAGATAGATGATATAGACAAAAGTTTGATAAAGCAACTTATCAAAGAGACCATGATACTAAATATGGAAAGTTTTGAACTAAAAAAATTAAGGAAAAATATATGAGATATGTATGCGGACACAAAATCCCAGATAGTGATAGTATAGTAGGAGCAGTTGCTTTGGCATATTTGTTCAATCAAATAGGCATCAAATCGCAAGCTGTAAGAACTGGTGAGATAAACGACGAATCAAGATTTATATTGGATAAATTTTGCTTAGATGAACCTATATTTAAAGATAGTTTTAAAGATCAAGATATATATCTTGTGGATTTTAATAACTACCAAGAGGGTGCGGATGATTTAGTAGATGCAAATATAGTAGGTATCACAGATCATCACAAGATGGGAGGCATCAAAACTTCAAAACCACTCGATGTTTGGATAAGAGCTGTTGGCTGTTCAAACACTATCATCAAAGAGATGTTTGATTTTTATGATATCAAAATACCCAAAAATATAGCAGCAGCTATGTGTTGTGCGATACTAAGCGATACAGTGATATTCAAATCTCCAACATGCACCAAAATAGATACGACAACTTGTAAAGAGCTAGCAAAGATAGCAAATATTAAAGAGTATAAAAAGTTAGGGCTTGAGATGTTTAATGTCAAGTCAAATATAAAAGGTGTAGCTATAGATCAGCTTATCAAAAGGGATTTTAAGAGTTTTGATATGCATGGTAAAAAAGTAGGCATAGGTCAACTTGAGGTTGTAGATATAACACTATTTGATGATATAAAAGAGCAGTTAAAAGATGGTTTAAGACAGGTTAAAGAAGATGAAGGTTTTGATACTTGCTTGTTGTTATTAACCGATATTATAGCTATGGGTTCTTTGATTTTAGTAGCTTCAGATAGTATTGATGTAGTGCAGAGATCATGGGATATCAAAGTGGTTGATAGTGAGTTTTGGCTTGATAGATGTTTAAGTAGAAAAAAACAGATAGTGCCATATATAGAACAAAACTTTAAGCAATAAAACTTGATTAGAAATATATGGACAAATAGTTTTGGTATCTTAATATCTAGGATTTTTGGATTTATAAGAGATCTGCTTATGGCATCTTATCTTGGTGCAAATATATACTCAGATATATTTTTTGTAGCATTTAAACTGCCAAACCTTTTTCGTAGGATTTTTGCAGAAGGGGCATTTACTCAAAGTTTTGTGCCATCATATTCAAATACAAAACACAAAGTATCTTTTACTACAATACTATTGCTACAATTTGGTAGTTTCATTGCTATATTGTCTATATTAGTAGCTATATTTAGTCCGTTTATTACAAAATTTATAGCTTTTGGTTTTGATGAAGCAACCATCAATCTAGCTTCACCTATCGTGGCTATTTGTTTCTTTTATCTGCCACTTATATTTGTAGTCACCTTTTTGTCGTCGATTTTACAATACAACAAACACTTTGCTACATCGGCATACAGCACTGCTTTGCTTAATATATCTTTGATAGTTGCTTTGGTTATATCTTCAAAACTCGAACAGATGACTGTGGTGTATTATCTATCATTTGCGGTAATTGTAGGCGGAGTTTTGCAACTTTTGATACATATAATTGCTATAGAGAAGTTAAAACTTAAAATTATCACAAGCAAACTAAACAAAAGCAAAGAGAGATTTAAAAATAGCAAATTTTACAGACAGTTTATACCAGCGATTTTTGGCAGTTCTACTGCACATATATCTGCTTTTTTGGATACATTTTTAGCATCATTTTTAATGAGCGGGACTATTAGTTATCTTTATTATGCAAATAGAGTTTTCCAGCTACCATTTGCTTTGTTTACCGTAGCTGTATCTATAGTGATATTTCCAGCTATTGCTAAAGCTATTAGTAAAAACGATGAAAAAACAGCATTGGGGTATCTGCAAAAAGCCACATATCTCGTCATAGGATTGTTGTCTGTTGCTGCCGTTGTGGGTATAGTGTTTGATGAGTTTATTATCAAACTACTTTTTGGTAGAGGCGAATTTATGCCAAATGATGTGAAAAATACATCAGCGATACTATCTATGTATCTTGTAGGGCTACTGCCTTTTGGATTAGCAAAGATATTTTCTTTGTGGTTATATTCTCAACAAAAGCAGTTAAAAGCAGCAAAAATCACTGCATATTCGTTAGCTTGGAATGTCATATTTTCACTTATTTTAATAGTTCCATATGGGGCTGTGGGGTTGGCATTTGCTAGTAGTTTGGGTGGAGTTGTTTTGTTTCATCTTACTATCAAGGAGTTTGGATACAAACGATTTTTGCTACTTTTGACAACACATAGATGATATATAGCATCTATGTGAAGAGATATTTTAATCAGATAGTTTTTAAAGATAGTTCAAATTAGATAATTTTATCAAAATTTATATCATAAAGATAGGGTCTTATAAGTTTTGGATATTTTTGCACTCTATAGATCTCTTTGATATTTTTTGGTATAACTGTTTTGCTATATGGAGCTATCCACAATATTTTTTTGTCGTAAACTACTGCAAACTTATGTGATATTACTAGTTCATTTTCTGTTTTTAGTAGTTCTTTTGTTTTAAAACTTATGATCAATCCTCTACTTTTGAGCTCTTTGTCTATTAGCCATATTATTTGTTGGATATTTATATGGTTGTATTTTATTATGGTTAGTTGTTGCTGTTTTTCAACTTTTGTTTCAAAATTTGTCAACAAACTTAAATCATTTTCAAGATATTTAAAACTATTTTTAATACCATCTTGATATAGTTTCAAAAAATCATCAGTAAAATTTTCTCTTATATAGTTTCGTTTGTATTTTATATCTTTGTTGGATATATCTATAAAATATCTTATATTTTTATTTTCAAGATAATCCAAAAGCTCCTTTTTTGATATATCAAGCAGTGGTTTGAGATGATATATACCATCTTTTTTGTAGCTTTTTTGCATACTCATAAGCTCCAGCAGACCTGCCCCTTTGGATAGTTGCATCATAAACCACTCTAACTTATCGTTTAATTGATGAGCTGTGATGATAGTTTGATAGTTTGACTCTTTGCAGATTTTGTCAAAAAAACTATAGCGAAAATCCCTTCCTAATTTTTGATTAAATTTTCTATCTTTTGGATAATTTTCTATAAATAGTCTCTTTTTAAACTTTTCTGAAAGATATTTTGCATAATTTACTTCATCGCTACTTTGGGCTCTTAAACCATAATTTACCATAATTATATCAAATGGTATGTGATTTTGTTCCAATAAAAAAAACAAAGCAGTAGAGTCAATACCAGCAGAAAATGCAAGCAAGTTGTGTTTTGTTTTTATATTTAAATTTAACTCCACAAACTCTTTAACTCATCTTGTATATCATCTATATTTTGTCGCATAAGATGCTCTCCTACTAAAAATGCATCAACTCCTATTTTGCTTAACTCATCTATAGTTTCTCTTTTGTTCACTCCACTCTCTGCTACAATTATTTTGCCATTTGGTATCATAGGAATTAGTTGATAACACAACTTCATATCGATCTTAAAAGTTTCCAAATTTCTATGGTTTATGCCTATTATGTTAGCACCACACTTCATAGCTTTTTTCAAATCCTCTTTGTCATGTATCTCTACTAATACATCAAGTCCTACATACAAAGCATAATCATATAGCTCTTTTAACTCTTTGGTGCTTAATGCTTTTGCTATAAGCAAAATAAAATCAGCCCCATATACTAAAGCTTGGACTATTTGGTATTTGTCTATTATAAAATCTTTTCTTAGTAGTGGAGTTTGGTTGTATCGCCGTATTTGTGTAAGATACTCTATATCTCCTTTGAACCAAAAAGGTTCAGTAAGCACCGATATAGCATCAGCACCACCTTGAGAATAATTGTGAGCTATTTGCATTGGGTCAAAATCTTTACAGATGACACCTTTGCTTGGGCTGGCTTTTTTAACCTCTGCTATTATTCTTATCTTTTTTTCATCTGTGGATTTTAAAGCAGTTTTCACATCTCTTGGTGGGTATGGATTGTAAGACAAACTTCGCCCTAACCATTCAAGTGGATAGTTGGTTTTTGTTTTTTCTAACTCCTCTTTTGTTTTTTTGATTATCTCATCAAGTATCATTTGCAGTTCCTTATTTTTTCATTGTGATCTATAATTGTTTCATTTGTTATTTTTTCAAGTTTATATATCTTGTGCATAACATCTTTTGCTTTTTTGCATAAATTTTGTTTGTAGTATGCCCATGCAAGTGAGTCAAGATATGCGATATTTGTAGGATTTTTTATCACTGCTTTTGAGATAAGATTGGCACCTTTTTTTATATCTATATCGTGATCTACAAGCAAATAACCCAAAAAGTTTAGATAATAACTTGAACTTTGTTCTTTTAATACTTTCTCAAAATTTTTGATTGTTTTGTCTAAAATTTTGTTTTTCTCTTTGGCTTTATCATACTCTATCATAGTTAAAATTGCCAAATATTTAATATCTTTTGTATCTTTGTATAGTTTTGTTGATATCTCAAATGCTTCTTGAGATCTATTTTGTTTTAGATATAAAGAGACCAAAGCACCGCTATCTATTTTATTTTCTTCAAAAAATTTTATCAAGTTTTCTATATCGTTTTTATTTAATATAGATAAAATTTTTACAGTAATATTATCAATACTATCATAGGTTTTGTGATTTTGCTTGAAGAAAATATATGACTTTTTGACTCGCTGTAAAATTTTGGTTCTATTGTTCTGTAAATTAGCTAACTTTATGATATGAAAATTGAGTTTTGTATCATATGTTGTCTCTTTCATATAATCTTCTACTACAGTTATCGCTTTTTCTTTTTGATTTAGTTTAAAATATAAAAGTGAACTATATTGCATCAATACAGTATTATCTTTTTTTATTGAAAGCGACTTTTCAAAATACAACTTGGCTTTATAAAACTCACCTAAACCACTTAAAATATCTGCCATATAGAAGTTGTTTTGAGCTGTATCATAATGCGATAGAAGTTTGTATTGTTCATCTTTTGCTTTTTGAAGTTGATTTGTAGAATACAGAGCTAATATATAAAAATGGTATAACATTTGTTTGTCGTGAAATCTCTCTTTATAAAGATGAAACATATTTATCACTTTGTTGTGATCTTTTAATAGAAAGTTGATATCTAATATATTAGATAGATATGTCCAGTTTTTATTTTGTTCAAATAGTATATTAAATATATCTAAACTCTCTTGGAGATAGTTGTTTTTTCTTAGCTCAAGCGCTATGATATACAATCTATTTGTTTGATAGTTTGTCATCTTTTCGCTTGCTGTTAGATTTGTCGAAAAAACTATTAACAAAATTAAAATTATACCACTACACCTTTGCACTCTTTTTTTAACTCCTCTATATTGTTGTGTTTAAAATAATCCCAAAATGGAAATGTTCTACACTGTTTTGGCCTCAAATCATAAATACTACATCTTTTAAGTTCCATATCAAAAAATATACACGCAAAATTATCTTTTGATATCTTTCTCTCTTTTATGCTATATCTGCCTTGAACTTTATATAGATAGTTTTGTTTTAGTTTATCTATAGAGATAAAAAGATGGTTTGACAATGCTACTGCCTCTTGCTCATCTATCCATATAATACCACTTTGCCCTATACAGCAGTCTCCTTCACAGCTGTCACATACAGTTTCATCAAAACTAAAACCAAAACCATCAACTTGTTTCAAAATCTACCTTTGATACTATATAATGAACTTTTATTAAATATATCTTTAGTATATTTTGTTTGTTTGCCAAAACTATCAAATACTATAGCTGGTGGTTCTATAGTTGTTTTAGATTTTGAATCCAACCTTGCATATATCATCACAAGTTTTGCATTTGTGTTTGATTTTGAATGGACAAATTTTATATTTTGGATATTTAGTTTATATATGTTTAATACCAAGATAATTTTATCAAACTGTTTTGCATCATAACAAAAAAACAATCTACCACGATAATCCAACAAACTGCTTGCTTTTTGGATAAATAACTCTAAAGGCAGATTGTCATTGTATCTTGCTATATGTTTATTTTGATTTTTTGTCTTTAAAACCTCTTTGTCATAAAATGGCGGATTTGATATGATAATATCAAATTTAAGTTTAAAATCTATCTTTGCAAAATCACCACAAAAAAGTTTTGCTTTGATATTTTGTAGTTTCGTATTTATCTGACACAAACGACAAAACTCATCTTGAATCTCATTTTGATATAGTTCTAATTTTTTAAACTCTTTTGCTATAACCAAACCCAACACTCCACTTCCAGAACCAATATCTAGCAGTTTGCCAGTTATGTTTCTATATCTTTTTAAGATAGAAGATATAAAGTCTGATAAAAAGTGAGTGTCGCTGTTATAACAATAAGCACCATCAAGCTGATAAAGAACTATTAAAGAAAACCTTCCATCAAGTTATCAAGTTTGTTCAACTGAAGTTTTTCAGTCTTTTGTTCATCTTTTTTACTTGTGTTTGCATTTACTATACTTTCGTCATCTGCATCTACTGATAGCCTATCTTCGTCACTCTCTTTTGTCTCAAATCTGTTAGCAGAAGGACGATTCTCATCCTCTTCAAGCACAGTTTCTATCTTGTCAAGCATATCATCCATAGCATTGCTTTTGTCGTCATTGTCTTTTTCATACATAGATAACTTATCTGCCAATTCGCTATTTTGGTCTTTTAAAGATCTGATGTCATCATTTAGATTGTTGTTTTGAGCTTGAAGTTCTTCATATGCTACTAACAGTTTTTCTAAAGCTTCTTGTAGTTTGTCAATTGTTTGTGTTTCCATTTTATTCCTTTTATTAAAGTTTGAGGCACCTTTATGAAACCAATATTGTTCATAGAAGTGGAATTTTCGGCAAAATAGCTAAAAGAAAATTTTGCAGAAAGTTTTTCTTTGTAAAATCGCCACTCTTGTTCTAAAGGATCACCTATAGATAATTCAAGAATTTTTAAGCTATTTTACCGAAAGTTCCCTTCACAAAATAAAATGTAGCTTTGAAGCTATGAGTATATTATTTCGTAGAGGTGTCCATAACACATTATCCCATATTAAGCTTAAATATCATAGCTATTAACACAAAAATATACAAAAAAATAATATAATTTCCAAATTTCTTTATATCAAGTGATTTTTTGATAGTAACTCCCACATAAACACCAACCAACGAACTCAACCCAATCACCACTCCATCTAAACTTAGAAAATCAAGATATAAGTATTGGGATATCAATCCAGCAGTTGAGCTAAACATCACAAAAAACAACCCATAACTACTTGATAGTTTTAAATCAATATTAAGATATAGCATCAAAAATGGTGTCAACAATATAGCCCCACCAATGCCAAGTGAGATAAAAAATAGTCCTATAAACATAGATACCACAAACAACCACAAGAGATTTTTTTCTTTGTTTGTTTCATATTTTTGTTTTTTAAATACTACTATAAATATACTCACAAGCACAACTACTACAAAAAGATATTGTAACACAGTTTCATCAAGATATGAAACTACTAAAGCACTATTGATAGCACCTACAAAACCTCCCAAACCTACAGTTAGGGCATATTTGAGTTTAAGTTTAAAATGTTTAAAGCTTATGATAGAACCAAAAATAGAACTAAAAAACATTTGAACTATCGATATGCTTATCGCTTCTTTTATCACATAACCACTATAAAGCAAGATAGGCACAAGCACCATACCGCCACCAACACCAAAAAAACCAGCAAGAAAACCTACTACTATACCATATAAAATCAACATTAAAAAAGCTCAATCATTTTAGTGACTTCATCTACAGCAAACTGTTTTATGCCAGTGTCGTTTTTGGTTTTTTTGCCTACTATGGCTTTGCTTATGCCAAGCGATACTGCCTCGTTTAGTCTGTTTTCAATCTTTGATACCTCTTTTACTTCGCCTGTTAAACTAACTTCACCTATAAAAACTGTCTCTTTGGATATTGGTCTGTTTTGAAAACTACTTATGATGGAGGCTATTATAGCTAAATCACACGAACTCTCTTTAAGTTTGATACCTCCACTTATATTTACAAATACATCGTATTGATTCAAAGGTAGGTCAAGTTTTTTTTCTAAAAGTGCCAGAAGCATATTTAGTCTATTTGTATCAAATCCAGTAGCACTTCTTTTTGGATTTGGATATGAACTGTTTGTTACAAGAGCTTGAACCTCCAATACAATAGCACGGCTTCCCTCCATACTTACAGTCAGACAACTTCCGCTTATGTTTTTGTTTGATGAAAAAAATTTTTTGCTAATATCTTTAGCACTTTGGATACCATCTTTGCTCATTTTAAATATCCCCAGCTCATTTGTGCTACCAAAACGGTTTTTAAATGCTCTTAGGATTCTTAGTTCATTGTTTGTTTCGCTCTCAAAATATAACACAGTATCAACCATATGTTCAAGAACTCTAGGACCAGCTATAGAACCATCTTTTGTGATATGACCAACTATAAATACACTTATTTTGCTCTGTTTAGCAACCCTCATAAGCTCAAAAGTTATCTCTTTTACTTGCGATACACTTCCAGGAGATGAACTTAAGTTGTCGCTATATATAGTTTGAATAGAATCAATCACCACCATATTGTATTTGTTGGTTTTTATCTCTTGAAATATGCTTTCTAACAAAATCTCAGTTAGCAAATATAGATTTTGGTGATTTGCTTCTAATCTATCTGCTCTTAGTTTTATCTGCCCTAACGACTCTTCACCTGATACATATAGGACTTTTTGATTGTTTTTTGCCATATTTGAAGCTATTTTTAAAAGTAAAGTTGATTTGCCAACTCCTGGACTTCCACCTATTAAAGTCAAACTACCTGGCACTATACCCCCACCAAGAACCAAATCAAACTCTTCATTTGTAGTGCTGTATCTTTTGATATTTTCCTCTTCTATATCCACTATAGATGATGCTTTGGATTTAAAGGTAGTTTTAGTTTTGGTTTGTTTGATATGCTCTACTTGTAAAGCAGTTAATTCTACAAAACTATCCCAACTGTTACATCCTGGACATTTGCCAAGCCATTTTTGGGATTGTTGTCCACAATGTTGACACTCAAATATGTTTGATTTTTTTTTGGCCATATCTACTCTTTCGAAAAAAATGCAAAATTTTAAAATAATAGAAAAAAATTTACCAATCTTTGATAAACCTTTGTTTTATATATGATAATCACATTTTTTTATATCTATAATTGTATCGAAAAAAGATAAATTTTGCAAATTTTGCAAAATTTTTTCATTTGCCATTGACAATTTTAGTTTTTTTTGGTATAATGCTTCATAATTTGATGACTTGTTAGCTCAGTTGGTAGAGCATCTCCCTTTTAAGGAGGTGGCCGTTGGTTCGAATCCAACACGAGTCACCATTTTATTATTCTATTATTTTATTTGTGGTCGCTTAGCTCAGCTGGTAGAGCGCTACCCTTACAAGGTAGATGTCGTAGGTTCAAGTCCTACAGCGACCACCATATATTTATATATTGTGGCCCCTTCATCTAGCGGTTAGGATTCATGGTTTTCATCCATGCCACAGG
>JAOZJU010000002.1 GCA_029935705.1 Arcobacteraceae bacterium | reverse complement strand
AATGCTCTTTTGTCTGCTACCATATCGCTTATTGGAAAGTCGCTTTCGTGTCCTATGGCACTTACTATTATTGTTTTGCACTCATATATGCTATTTGCTACTATCTCTTCGTTAAAGCTCCACAAATCCTCTATACTACCGCCACCTCTTGCTATTACTATAACTGATATTATACCTTGTGTTTTATCTTTTTGTGCTAATCTATCGGCATATATTATATTTTTGGATATTTCATCTTTGGCTGTTTGGCCTTGCACTAAAGTAGGTATAAGATGAAGTTCTACAAGTGGCCATCTTGCAGATGCTACTTTTTTCATATCTTCAATCACCGCACCTGTTGAAGATGTGATTAGATACAATCTATCTATATATCGTGGTATTGGTTTTTTATGAATGGGATCAAAATATCCCAAAGCTTGAAGTTTGGTTTTGAGCTGTTCATATGCCAAGCTTAGTGCCCCTATGCCATCTGGTTCTATATTTTTGCATATTATCTGGTATGAACCGCGAGGAACATATACAGTGATATTGCCATATATCAAAATTTTTATTCCAAGTTCAAGCTTGAACTTTAGTTTTATAGCATCACTTCTAAACATCACACAACTAACTGCTGAATTTTCATCTTTTATACTAAAATATATATGTCCGCTTGAAGCATATGTCAAGTTTGAAATCTCGCCTACAATGGATACAGAGGAAAAAGTGCTCTCAATTGTAGCTTTGATTTGATTGTTTAATTCACTTACAGTGATTGTGTTCATCAGTGAATACCGATTCTAAGGGCTTCTCCAAACGATGTAATCCCTTCATCTATAAGAAAGCTGAGTCTATCTTGTATCGTCACCATACCTCTTTTTCGCATAAACTCCCTAAGTTTGCTCTCATCTTGATCTTGTTTGATAAACTTTTTTACCTCATCATCCATGATAAACAACTCGCCTATTGCTACTCTACCTTGATAACCAGTAAAGTGGCATTTGTTGCAACCTTCGTGTTTGTATAGAACTTTACTTTTTAAATTTAATCTTTTTTTATATGTAAAACTATCTTCATCTACCTTTTTGCAATGAATACAAAGTTTACGAACCAATCTTTGGCTTAATACTGCCAATAAAGCACTTGAGATTAGGAACTCTTCTATTCCCATATCAATCAACCTAGTAATCGCACCAGTTGATGTATTTGTATGTAAAGTAGAAAGCACCATATGCCCTGTAAGTGCGGCTTGGATACCTATATGAGCTGTCTCTTTATCTCTCATCTCTCCTATCATCACTACATCTGGGTCTTGCCTTAGTATTGATCTAAGTGCAGTTGCAAAAGTCAAATCAACTTTGGAGTTTGTTTGCACTTGATTTATATTTTCAGCATTATACTCCACAGGATCTTCAACAGTTATTACATTTAGGTTTGGGGAGCTTATCTGTTGTAAAAATGAGTGCAAAGTGGTTGATTTTCCGCTTCCTGTTGGACCAGTTACCAATATCATACCATGTGAGTGTTCAAGTATAGGATAGACTCTATCCATCAAATCTTTTCTAAATCCAAGTTGATTCATAGATGGTATATCGCCACTTTCCATCAGTATCCGCATCACCACTCGTTCACCATAATATGTAGGTAGTATAGATACTCTTATATCAAGTTTTTTGTTGGCTATAGTAACTTGCGTCCTGCCATCTTGTGGCACTCTTTTTTCAGCTATATCGAGGTTTGATATAACTTTAATACGGCTAATTGCTAACATAGTTATCTTTTTGTCTATATCCATATATTTGTTTAAAGCACCATCTATCCTAAATCTAATCTCCCCTTTGTTTTCATGCATCTCTATATGAATATCGCTTGAATCTTTTTTGATAGCTTGATAAAATATTGAGTTCACAAGTTTAATCACAGGGGCAGCATCTTCGCTATTAAGAAGGTCTTGATTTGTTTGCAAAAACTCTTTTAGCTCCATCTCCTCTTCATCTGTGTCTATTTTGAGTTCTTGATTTTTCTGTGCTGACATTGATTTTTCTGTTTTTAGTTCTAAAAATTTGTTGTGCAATCTCTCGAAGCTCACCTCGTCTGTTAAAAATATTTCGTAAACATTTTCTATCTTAGATAGATACTCCAAAGCTTCTACTATGTGAGATCCATTTAACACTACAATTGTTTTATCATCTTTTTTGCTAAACAATACAAAATACTTAATAGCAAGATTTATATCTAACTCATCTATCCATACAGGTTCAAAGTCTATGTTGTTTAGTTGTGGAATATCTACCATATTTTACCTACTTCAAAGTTTATTGTTTTGTTTTTTGTCTTAATATAGACAAAGATTGTTTTGAGTTTTTTATCCATATTTTTATAGATTTTAAAATGTGTTACATCTTCATAAAGCATATCTATATCCTTTTTTGTCTCTATTTTGTTATTCTCTTGATAAGTTGATTCTATCCTATAAAGCTTATTTTCATCCACTTTGTATGTTATATGACTATAAACCCTACCATATATAGAGTGTCTGCTCCACATAGAAACTATATCTTTGTCATCGTCTGTTTTGTTGTTTATCTTTATATCTTTATCATATTTTAATATATCAAGATATATTAGTTTGCTTTTTATATTTTCTCCATCTTTTTTCAAAATCACAGTTTTTATATTTTTTTGATTTGTAGCTGTGTTGTTAAACACTTGATACGAAAAGATAAATATCATACCAATAATCAGCACAGAGACAAGCAGTTCCATAAGTGAAAATGAGTTCTTAACCATCGGCATTTAACTTATATATAATTATTTGATTGTTTTGCTCTTTTATGGTCACTTTTTGAATATCTATATCGAAAAAATCGCCAAAAGTTATATGTGCAAAGTTTTCAATTTTAAAACTATATTTTGTATCTTGTAGGTTGTGTTTAATATCAAGATTGTCTATATTGTATCGTTTTTTCAATATATCATATACAGATTTTGTTTTTTTGTTATAATCTTTTGTCAACAATGATACAATAGCAGAACTATCCTGATAGATTTGCTCTTTGGTTTGAAGATGTGTTAGAACATTTATGATATTGCCATTTAGTTTAAGCAAAGCGATGATAGAAAAAGAGAGCAACATGATAGCTATAATTGCTTCTATAAGTAAAAATGATTCTTTTTTCATATCGCACCTATATTTATAGAAAATATCGGCAACATCATAGCAAGCACAATTATAGCTATGACAGAGCCTACAACCAACATCATAATAGGTTCAAGAAGCGACAACATAAAGTCAATCTTGTCGCCATTTTCTTCATTGTACCTCATCGCTTGAGTTGACAATACAGTTTCTAACATACTTGTCTCTTCTCCCAAAGCTATAGCTTGTATGAAACTTTTTGGCAATACATTTATCTTTTCATTGAACAAAGATGATGAAAGTTTTCCACCTTGGACGATAAATTTTGATGAGTTGTCAAAAATCTTAGCTAATACTTTATTGTCTATCAAGTGTGAAGACATCTTGATAGTCTCTACTAGTGTCATGCCAGACCTTATAAGCAAAGCAGACATATAACTAAATCTTGACAACTCACTTAAAAGTATTATATCACCAAAAAGAGGAAGTTTTAGTTTGTATTTGTCATAATTGTATCTAAACTTTGATGATATTTTATTTAGATATTTTGTAGTTAAAACTAAAGCTACTATTATAAATATAATTATGATATAATAATCTCCTAAAAAATCACTTGAATTTAAAACATATTTAGTAATAGTTGGCAACTCTTGTTTGTTTGCTTCAAATATACCTATAACTTTTGGCACAACAAAACTCAACATAAATGCCACCATCACAATAGCACTGATGATTATAAATATAGGGTAAGCTAATGCATTTGATATTTTTTTTTGGATTTTGTCTTGTTGGGATATAAACTGCGACAACTCAAGCAAAACTTTATCAAGCATTCCTCCATTTTGTGATGCTTTTATTGATTTGACATAAAAATCCGGAAGTTTGATTTGATTTTGTGATGATAAAGCAGTAGCAAAATCTTTACCTTCATCTACTGTCACACCTACACTTTGGAGAAAAAATTTGATTTTTTTATCACCGCTGTATTGCGAACTAGCCAACTTCAATGCTTGTGATATAGTGACACCTGATTTGATATAAAAACCTATATCTCTACTTAAGATAGATAACTCTTTTTTGGTAAACTCTTTTTTAAATAGATTTGACAAAAAGCCAAAATTTTTGTTTTTTGTTTTTCTCACTGAACTAAACAATATATTACTTTGTGTCAGCAATTTTTTAGCTTCTTCTATACTGCCTGCTTCTATTGTAGATGATATCTTGTTTGAGTTTTTATCAAAACCCTTGTATCTAAAAAGCACCCTTATAGACCTTGTTGGATATATACATCTTCTGTGTAGTTGTCATATATATACGACAACTTTGCTTGTGCTTTTGCTTTTGTGTCATATGGTCCTGCTATTATGCTTCTAAACTTATCGCCTCGTGGGCTTATAATCTGCGATATTTTTAAGTTTAGATTTTTGTCGTTTTTGATTTTTTTGATAAATTTTTTATTTTTGTGAAACCCTATATTTACATAAAAATATTTTGATTTGTTGATCTTTTGTTTTGGGCTTATTTCTTTTTTTGTTACTTTTTTTGCTTCTATTTTAGCTTTATCTCTTTGAATCTCTTTTTCAACTTCTTGGTCAAGCTCTTGCTCTATATCATCTTCAAAACTATCATTTTCATCTTTGTTTAAAGTTTCATTTTTTATTAGTTTGCCATCTTTTAAGATATCGATCACTTGTGCTGTATATTTATCTTGTGCTATTGCCATTTTGCTTAGCTCATTTTTTAGTTTTTGCATACTTCTGTTTTCATCTATGATATATGGTATTAACATAATAGACAAAGATGCTTTTGATTTTGTTTTGGTTGTGTTGGTAAAAAGTGCACCAAGAAGTGGGATATCACCCAAAAATGGCACTTTGGATATGGTAGTAGTATCTTTAACTTTGTTTAAACCTCCAAGCATTACAAGCTCTGTGTCTTTGACTATTGCTGTTGTTTTTATGGTTCGTTTGGTTGTAATTGGTTGGCCATTTGCATCTGTCCCCAATACATCTTCTATGACTGTTTCTATCTCAAGTGTTACTTTATTGTCACTTGAAAGTCGTGGTTTGATTTTGAGTGTTAGACCTATATCTTCTCTTTTGTATTGATTTGTAGTATCAGCGGTGCTTGTATTTGCTTTTGATGATGATGTTACAACAGATTGGGTATTTCCTACATATATTTCTGATTCTTTATTGTTAAGACACAAAAGTGATGGTTCGCTTAATACTTCTGCTGCTCCTTCAGTTTCAAGTAGCGACAAAGTAGCCCCCAGTGAAAATATCTCTCGCACATTTGATGGTGCTTCTATATAACCCAATAGTGTTGTATCAATCGCAACAGCACTTCCACCCAAATTGGCACTCATGGTTACTAACGATTCTGATGTAACTCTACCACCAGATAAACCATATTTTATACCTACATCACTTGCTTTGTTGTTTGATACTTCTATGATTTTTGCTTTGACATATACTTGTGGTTTTGGCACATCAAGTTTGGTGACTATTTTGCGAACCTCTTCTACATCACTTTGTCTTGCTCTAACTATCACTGCATTTAACTCTGTGTCATTTGTAAATGATGGTTGATATAGGATATTTTTGCCTTTTTTGGCATAAAACTTATTTAGTATCTTTATGATATCCTTTGCATCGCTGTTGTTTACACGAATTACTTCCATCACTATAGATGATTGATCATCTACGCTATCTGCTTTGTTTATGATTTTTGTTAATTTTTCAACTTGTGATTTTTTGCCTACAAGAGTTATGGTGTTTGTTTTGGTATTTGTGATGATCTCCAATTTGTTTGTAGCGATCTTTGCATCAAAAAGATTTTTTGATATTTTTGTTATATCTGCACCTATTACATTTGCTTTTATGTGTTTTAGTTTAATCACTCTTATCTTTTTTTGACTTTTGTTTGACAAAAGTTTGATGATTCTTTTTATAGATTTTATCTTTTGTGGATAATCTGTGACTATTATAGCATTTGTATCTTTAGATGTTGTAATTTTAGAATTTTTAGTCACCAAGTGCCTTAGTTTGGATACAAGTATATCTACATTCATATTTTCTACTTCTATAATCTCTGTAACTATTTGAAATGTATCTTTTGAACTATTTACAGGCAGACCTGATCTTCCTGCATCTATAATTTTTACCACTTTTAAATATCCAAAATGAGTTCTAACCAAGGTATAACCCTTGGTTTCAAGCACATGATTTAAAAGCACCATCAAAGATTTTTTAGGTATTGGTTTTACTGATATAAAATTTACTTTACCATTTAAACCACTATCCATGAGTATGTTTTCATCTTTTATCTTTGCTACCATCTTTACAAAATCACGAATATCAAGACCTTTGAAGTTTATGCTTATTGTATCATTTGCCAAAAATATACTACACAATGTGATTATTAAAACTAATTTTCTCATATTTTACCTTTTTATATTATACTCTATATCAAACATCTCGCCATCTCGTAAGATTGTTAAAGTCACAAACTCTTGTTTGTTTACCTCTTGATACAACTTGATAGCATCACTGTCTTTTTTTACCTCTTTGCCATTTACTGATTTTATTATATCTCCAGATTTTAGTCCTAGTTTTTCCATTTTGCTGCCTTTTTTTATTCTTTGGATTTGATAGTTTCCATCTATTTTATATATAGATATCTCTTGCCATATCTTATCTTGATTTTTTTGATAATAATCTATATCGTTGTATTCTATATCTTTTGTTTTAGTATCAGTGTTAGTTTGTTTGCTTTGTATTCTATCTTGTTGTAGTTTTGATAATTTTGAATTTTTTAGTTCTATTTTGTATTTTTTGCCATTTTTTTCAAATATCGCTTGGTAGCTTGTAGCCTCTACAAACTTATATCCATCAAAAATATCTCCTATACTTAAAACATCTGTTTTGTTGTTTTTCTCCACAACTGCTACACTATTTTTAGCATCGACATATACCGCAATTAAAATAAAATTGAGTTTTTTCAAATCTATATTTTTTGGTTGTTTGGTTTTTTGGTCTTGAAATATATTTGATAAACTATAGTTGTATTTAAAGTTTATGACAGGTTGTTTTGTTTTACTTATCGTGCTTGTAGGCAAAAACAGTCCAATCAAGGCAGATAAAATATATATTGATACAGCTATAAAAAAACTGTTTTTAAATAAACTATTATTTGCTCTCATAGATATACCCGTTTTGAGTTTTTTTCATCATCGATAACAACTGACTATTTTTCATCTTTTTGCTTGGCACAAGTTTTATATATTGTTTTTTGGTTTTTATATCAAAATCTCCTTCTATCACTCCAAACTCTCCTTTTGAGTTTAAATTTAGAGTAAATGGCTTAAATATGTTGTGCGATATAGTGATATTGTCAATTTTTGTTGGCAAAAAATGTTTATACAAATCATCTATGGTGAAATTTTTTATTTTTATTGTTGATACAAACAAAAAACTTTCTATTGAGATATTTTCAAAACTACCCACAACTATCTCATCGTAATAAAGTTTGCCATTTGATAGTTTGACCCCAAATGTTTCATTGGTTATATTTTCATCAGATATGATTATGTTTTGTTTTTTTGCTATTGTTTCTACATAATAATATATCTGTTTTTTTGGTGAAAATATAATCAAGCAACTTACTACTACTAAACTATAAAATATAAACTTAAACAAAAATCCAACCTCCATATAGTGAAACTCTTCAAATTTGTCTTTGATTTTTGATATATTTATCACTTTTTTATCCTCATTGTTATCTCTATTTTATTGTTTATCTCTTTTATCTCAATATCGCCCAATACTGTGTTGCTGTTTGCTAGTTTTCGTATGAAACTGTTTGCATTTGCTAAACTGTCTTTAAATATTATTATATGCTCTTTTTTATTCTCTGATATTTTTATACTATTTTTATATCTTTTTGTATTGTATATTTTTATATTATTTTTCATATCAAACAAAGCTCTGTTGTGTTCAATTTTTGATATCATATCAAAAAGTTGTTCATATTTTTTTGATTCTTCTTTTAAGCGATTTGAGCTTATCTTCATAACAATTGCAACTATAAGCATAAATAGAAAAAATCCCACTAAGATATATTTTGTTTTATTTGTCATATACCAACACCTCTTTGCTTGTTATGGTTATTTTTTCTATTTTACCATATTGGGTTCTATCAAGCGAGCTTAATTTTTTGATATTTTCTCTTATTTTTAACTGTTTTTCTACTTTTTGTTTGCTCTCATTTGCCATTGCTTTTAACTCAAATGATGTTTTTGGTAAGTTCAATTTATTTAACTTTTTTTCTAAACTATTTGATATTTTATTTATTTTGGTTATGTTGCTTATGATATTTATAGTCATACCAATCATCAATACAATACTCGCAACCACTGCAATTGCTAAACCTTTTTTGCCTATTTTGTTTATCCCAAAACCTGAACCAAATGTTATATAGTTTTTAGACAATTGTATTTGATCGATAACTTCATCAATCTTTATGATATTTTTCTCTATCAAACTTGGCACAAGCACGATATTGTTTTTGATTGTTGTAAGATATGAACCATCGTTTGTGTCTATCGCTTTATGTGTTGTTTCGTTAAACCAAGATTCAAACTCATTTTGTGCAAAATATATCTTTTGTATATTTTTTATCTCTGCATCTTTGTTTTTTATCAACTCTTTTATTTTAGTAGGCGAATAAGCAAAAAATCTAAACTCATTGTTTCTTATTTTTTTAACAAAATAGTTATAATCATCTTGTAAAAGTTGTCCTTCAAACAATGATTTTGCATACTCTTTTGCTTGGTAAGTTGTATATACTGGTATCTTTTTTATTTTTGTCCAATAAAACGAAGGGGAGAGAATGATATTAAAATCTTGTTTTGGAATTTGTGTGGTGTTGTTGGTTAAAAATATTGTTTCTATCTTCTCTTCACTATAATTTAATATCAAAATAAACCAACCCTTTTTTATTAAAATCATATACAAAATCAGCCACTTTAGTATTTGATGGTGTAGTAAAAGTTATCTCGCCATCTATTTTTTCAAATGTATCGTTGCTTTCATATATTGTATTTAGACTGCTGAGTTTTATTTTATCGTTTGGTAAAAGATTTAGACAATCCAATTCAAAACCATCTTTTTCAAAATCTTCAAAAATCAATTTACGAACCTCTTGTGTTGTTTTTTCACAATATAATTTTTCTTCACAATCTTTATCAAAACAAAATATCTTATCAAATGGCACTGAAAATATCTTTTCATCTTCTGTTATCTCATAATAATAATCCAAAATTTGATTAAAATGTTCTTTTGTATATATTTTACCTTGATTATATCTAATGTTTCTTAATCCTATCTCACTATCAGTGTTCAGCGTTTGGATTATCAAGTCAAATAGATATGATGGTTGAGATATCTCATATCTTATGGTTAACATATCAAAGATCCAGTTTTTTATTTTTGGTTTTAATCTCCAGCTTACAAAATGAGTATCATATTCAAACATAGAGTTTATGCTTATGAGGGATTTTCGTCTTGCTACATTCATCTTTATCTCTATGTTGCTTTTTTTCTCTTTTATCTCTATGGAGTTTAAGACTGCGAGTATCTCATCGCTTGGCACTTTTTTGTAGTTTTTAAATGTATTGTTTATGCTACTATCTATAGCTTGCATGGCAGTGTTTGTTTCGATAATATCTTTGTATGTATTGTTTTTAAGAACATATTGACTATCAGATACAAAGTTTATGACTAAAATTGACAAAGCAGTTATAAACATAAGAACAAATGGCATAATCACTGCTTTTTTCATCTATATTCACCTATTTTTAGATAATCCAACACCACAAGAGCTTTGACTATCTTTTTAAATACTGGCACAGCAGAACTTGATGCATAGTAGTTTTGTGATCTTATATTTGTAGATGATGGCTCTCTTATAGTTACACCTATTGTGTATTTGTTGTTTTTGTCGTTTGCAAAACCAAAAAATGAGCTATTGTATTTTTTCAGATACTTGCCACCTCTTGCTATGCTTGCTGTTCCTGTTTTGCCACCAACTTCAAGATTTTTTATCTTTGTGTTTCTTCCTGTTCCTTTTTCTACCACATCTATTAAGATAGATTTTATATAGTTTGCTACATTTTTATCCAAAACTTTTTTAGGTTTAAAAAATTTTGGTTTGATTATATTATCTTGAAATTTTATATAGTTTACAACTCTTGGTGTGACCATCAAGCCATTGTTGTTGAATACTGTATAAGCTTTAAGCACCTGCATAAATGTAGCTGTAATTCCATGGCCATATGAATCTGTAGCTTTGTATATGTTGTCTTTGCCATCTTTGTCGCCTATGCTGTACTGTTTTTTTGTGTGTATTATGCCTGTTTTTTCGCTATATATATCTATACCTGTTTTTTTTGACAAACCAAAACTTTTAAAACCATCATAAAACTGTTTGCCTGTTAGTCGTTGGGCTAATTTGAGTGTTCCTATATTGCTTGAATATATCAGTATATCGTTTAATGTAAGTCTATTTTTTTTAAATCTATGAGCATCTTTTATGGTATGTTTGCCTATCTTGTAACTTCCATAACCATAGTTTGAAAAAAGATTTTTTACTGAACGATTGTGTGCATTTATAGTTTCATCTGTTTTGACCAAACCATTTTGAAGCACCAAAGATATAGACAAAGGTTTTATCACAGAGCCTGGTTCAAAAGCATATGAGATGGCATTGATATTTGTGTGTCCATTTAAGATATCTTTTGTGGTTATATTTTGTGGATCAAATCTATTTGATGACACAAGAGCCAAAACTTCACCAGTATCACTTCTCATGACAGAAGCTATTATCTCCTTAGCTTTAAGTTTTATCTGAAAATGATCAACTATTTTTTCCATATTTTTTTGTAGTTTTAGTGGTATATTTATATAAAGTTTAGCTCCATCATAACTATCTATTTTTTCAGCATTTGCATTTAAAATGATATTTGACAACACATCTCTTTTGCCTTTTATTGTAAAATTTTTATAATTGTTTAGAGATTTATCATAAAATTTTTCTATACCATTTATACCTTTGACCCTTGTGATGTTTTGTTTGTTTTCAAACTTTTTGACATAACCTACCACAGTAGAAAACGAATCATCATATTGATATACTCTTTTTTCGCCAGTAGGTATGATATCCAAACCTATGACTAAGTCGTTGCCATCTATATTGATAGTTTTAAATACCTTAAGTTTGAGTAGTTTTCTTGAAAGCTGTTTTAGGTTTTTGGCTGTTTTGGCATCTATATTATGAGATAAAATTATTGTGCCTAATTTTTTTTGTCGAATATTTTTATCTATAACTTGCATAATTTTCTTTTCTGGTATATCACTATATATTGAAAAAAGTTTGACAAAAAGTTCTTTTTTGTCCATATCAAGAGAGCTTAGAAATATAGTAGCTTTGAAAAGTTTTTTAGATACACTGATATTAAAGCCATCTTTGCTTATGATACTACCACGAATCGACAACTCTTTGTGTGTTACTGTTTGACTTGGTGGTTTTCTTTTGTTTTTGATAGTATTTGATACTGAGAGCATCAACAATAGAGTCAAAAATAAAATAAAAAATATCAGAATCAGAAGTTTCTTGTTTCTGTTATTTTTCATTTTTTATATATTACTTTTCACCATTGTATGCTATAGTTTGTTTTCCATTTTCATCCAACTTGACTGCTGGCATACCCATGATATTGTATCCTGCATCTACATAATGTATCTCTCCAGTTACAGCACCACTTAGATCACTAAGCAGATACATTCCGCTGTTTCCTACTTGAGTTGTAGTCACATTTTTCTTAAGTGGACTGTGTTTTTCATTCCAGTTTAGCATAAACTTAAACTCTCCAATACCAGCTGCTGCCAAAGTTTTGATAGGTCCAGCACTTATAGCATTAACTCGTATGCCATCTTCTCCTAAATCTTCAGCAAGATATTTGACTGTCATCTCTAAGGCTGCTTTTGCTACACCCATCAAGTTGTAGTTTGGTATATATTTTACACCACCATAATATGACAAAGTAAGCACCGAACAGTTGTCACTCATGATAGGCTTAAGTTCTCGCACAACCTCTATGAGGCTATATACAGATATATCCATAGCTATACCAAATGATTTTTTGCCAATATCACTAAACCTACCAGTTAAGCCATCTTTTGGTGAAAATGCAATAGAGTGCACTACAAAGTCAATCTCTCCTAAGTCTCTCTTTAAAGATATCATCAAATTTTTAATCTCTTCTTCATTTGATACATCACAAGGATATACCAAACTTTCACTTGAAAGCTCTTTTGCAATTGGCTCTACTCTTTTTTTCAAACTATCATTTAGATATGTAAAAGCTACTGTCGCTCCTTGTTCGCTACACTGTTTTGCGATACCATAAGCTATTGATTTGTTGTTTGCTACTCCTAAAATTATTCCTTTTTTACCCTTCATCATCATATATTCTCCTTTTAATTTTTGCTATTTGCTATATCTATTATATCTTTAAAATCTTCTTCAAGCCAGCTTGCTGTGCCTATCAATACTCCATCTACATTTGTTATATCCAATATCTCACTTATGTTTGATGCTTTTACACTTCCACCATACAATAGTGGGCAGCTTAATTTTTTTGATAGTTTTTTATGGATTTGTGTTATATCTTCAACAGTTGAAGATACTCCTGTGCCTATAGCCCATACAGGCTCATATGCTACAATTGTATTTTCATAATCAAGATCAATACCTTCG
Organism: Arcobacteraceae bacterium; assembly: GCA_029935705.1. Lineage (GTDB taxonomy): Bacteria > Campylobacterota > Campylobacteria > Campylobacterales > Arcobacteraceae > B24-G6. Next base: position 46,040 of record JAOZJU010000002.1, on the reverse strand, counting down.
AACTGCTTTTGAATATAACCCAATGTCTGACTTAAACCTTGATTTTTAATCTCCAAAGGCTCGCCTACACAATATATGATTTTGTATCCTAAAGATTTAAAATAATTAAACTTTAGTGATATTGTTTTTTGTGTTTCACCCAATATATGTCGTCTTTCACTATGACCTATGAGTATAGTTTTTATATTAAACTCATCAAGATGGATCTTACCTATCTCGCCTGTATATGAACCATCTTTGACATAAAAAGCATTTTGGGCTCCTATGGTTAAGTTGTTTGTTGTCTCAAATCTATCTAAAGCGGTTGCTGGTGGAAATATATATATATCGTTTTTTATATTTTTGTCTATCAAAAACTTGTTTATATTTTCAATAAACTCTTTTGTGCTTTTTCTTGTGTGGTTTGTTTTGAAGTTGCTTGCTATTATTTTCATATTTTTCCTTTTAGAAGTGTTATTGTATATCATTGTATCCAAAAAAACTTATGGTCAGTTGTTTTGATTTAAAAACTCTCCTACTATATCCAACACCCTTGAAGCATATCCCCATTCGTTGTCATACCAAAGCACCAACTTTATCATATGGTCATTTTTAACATCTGTCCATCTGTGGTCTACAATTGTAGTAAATCTTTGTTGTTGAAAATCTTTTGATACAAGAGGCTCATGGTTGTTTAAAAATATATCAAACTTTTGATTTTTGGCTATATTTTCAAACAATTGTATCACCTCATCTTTATTGCATGATTGTTTTGTGTATACAGATATATTTATAGCTCCTACTACATCAGTAGGAACCCTAAAAGAGTTAGATGAAAATATATCACTATTTATTTGTTGCAAAACTAAACTGCAAGCATCTATTGTAGTAGTTCCGCTTGGTATGATATTTTGCATAGCACCTCTACCAAACTCAAAGTTGCATTTGATATCTCTATCGTCACTACCGATACATTTTGCATCGAGAGTTTTTTGATGATTTAGTAGTGGATGAACTGTTACTATATCGCCACAAACTATACCAAACTTTTCATCTAAAGATTTTAATGCTGGCAAGATAGCAGTGGCATTGCACGAACTTGTAGATACTATTTTATCTGTGGTGGTATCTATCTTATCATGGTTTATGCCAAGCACTACATTTATATCAGCACTGCTGTTTGGGTGAGTTAAAAATATATATCTCACATCAAGTGTTTTTAAAATTTTTGTATCAACTTTAGCTCCACTTGAGTCTATGATTATATCTATATTTGACAAATCAATATCTTGAAGTCGTCGATGGTTTAGAACTTCGTGTTTTGTTTTGCTGTTTTGTATATAGCTACCATCTACTTTGTATTTATCTTTTATGATACCATAAGTTGAATCATAGTTTATAGCATAAGCTATATTTTGGATATTTGAGTTTATATCATTTATCGCTACTATATTTATATTTTCAATATCGTGTGATATTCGCAAAATTGCTTTGCCGATTCTGCCAATACCATTTAGAACTATATTCAAACTCTATTCCGTAATTTCATCTAATTTTTTTGATAAATTATATGCCAATATCTTATAGTTTCGTTTTAAGCTTAACAGTTTTTTCTGACCTTTGTTTCCTACTTTTGCATCTTGGGCACTTGGACTGTCGATAAGTTCTTGAAGTTTGTTTGTGATTTTATCTAATTCAAACTCACAGAAAAATGCTTCATCTTTTTCAAATATGCTACGATTTTTTTCATTTTCTGTAACAATAGCAGGTATAGAACAAGTATAATAATCCAACACTTTTTTAAGTATTATTGTATCAAAATATCTATTTCGTGGCATCAAGGCCAAACCTATATCGTGCTCGTTTACTTGTTTTCTTAGCATATCAAGAGATATTGCATTTGTGATTTTGATATGGTTTTTTAGTTTTGGGTAATTTTTCAACAAGTTGGTGATATATGTTTTGTCTGTTGTTGATATGGTTAAAGACCATTTATCATCTTTTAGTTTATCAAAACTATCTAAGATAACTTCAAATTGTCTATTTTCATCTATAGTTCCTACATATATAAATTTTGTTATATCATCTTTTGATACTATATGTTCATTTAAATTTTCTGGATCCAACCCTGTAAATATTGGAAATGTATCTATATCAATATGACTATAAAATTCATCTTTCATCTCAAAAGATATAGGCAAAAACAGATCACATTGGTTTATCATATTGTCTCTATCTTTAATCTTTTGTTTGTGCAAAAATTTTCGCACCATTGAAAGCGGAAAAAAACTATTTTCAAAATCATGAGCAAAATTTTTATAAGGAAACGATATACGAAATCCTACTTTATAGTTATATTTATCTTTGTTGTCTAAGACATTTTTAAGTAAATTTTTCTCATTTCGCACCATAACAAAATGGTACAAGCTTATATCAATATTTTTTCTTGTCAAATACTCTAAAATATTATTTTCATAAGCTTGTGGCACTATAAAGTGATTGCCTTTTTCTTGAAAACTATCTTTAAAGTTGGTTATAAACACTATATCTACTTCATAAAACTCTTTTAAATAGTTATCAAACAGTGGAGTAATTGTGCCGTGTTCGCTATACTCTGCTTGGTTTGTAATCAATAATAATTTTTTCATTTTTGTTCCTCTTCTAATTCTGCTTCAAACTTTTTTTTGTCAAATTTTTTGCCTAAATAATCACATGCTATTTGCACATCTCGTTTAGCATTGCCCAAACATGAAGTTGCTCCAGGCGATGGTGTCATATTAAACAAAATTCCCTCACCTGTATCTATCGATGCTTCACCTAACATAAGTTTTTGATTTTTCTTGTCAAGTATTTGACCTCTTACCCCGCCAAAACCTTTCGCATATGATATATCTTTTGCTGTTAAAGATGGCACTATCTTTCTGGCATCTTTTAAAAATGCCAATTTTCCAAAATATGGCACCTCAAACAAAAAGTTTCGCAAAATATAGTTTCGTATTTGACTATCTTTGAAAAGATTGTAAAATATCTTTAGTATATTTATATCAAGTTGCAATGTCTTAAAAAAGTCCATATAAGTTCCACTTCTAAATCTCTCCAATTTTGGAAGTACCAAAGCAGTAGGACCAAACCTTGTATTGTCATCAAGTGTCACATCTGGGTCGCCGTGAAGTGCTGCAAAGGGAAGTTTGGGATTTTGCACCATATAGACCTTGCCTTTTAGTATGTGCTTGTTGGCTTTATAAAAACTACCAGCTATTGGTATTTGACCAAAATGCTTTCCATATCCCATACTATGAGCTAAAAATAGACTATGTGCTCCAGCATTTACTATGACCATCTTTGCTTTATAGGTTTTGTTTTTTGTTTTTACCATATATATATCATCTTTTTTTGTCATCTTTTTTACTTGAGAATTGAAAAATATATCAGCTTGCACATCTTTGTTTTTCTTTGCATTGTCTATAAATGATTGGCTTAGGGCTTTAAAATTTACTGTGGTATATTCATCTTTTACTCCAACTCCTACTATCTCTTCATCTCTGCCGTTGCCGTTTTTGTCAAATATAAGCGATGGCTCGATTTGTTCAAGTTTTTGTTTATCATACACTTCAAGATATGGATAAAGCTCTTTAAACTCTTCGTATCGTTTGAGCATAAATTTGCACTCTTCGTATCCTATACCTATAGCCATCTTTTGATGTTTGAACATAATTTTATCTTGATAGTTGTGTTGGAGACAATATTTTTCAATCATATTTGCTGTTATTTTGACTTTTTTTGCTTTTTCTAAAGTATAGTTTGTCTCTATATCGCCACAATGTATTGTTTGAGAATTTGCAGTGGCATTTGAGTTCAAAAGTGAAAGTTCGTCATACTTTTCAAGTAAACATACTGATTTTATATCTGTATAGGTTGCCACTTCATAAAAAAGTGCTGAACCAGAGACTCCTCCACCTACTATCAGTAGTTCATAGACTTTATCGTTTTTTGTCATTTGTTTCCTTTTGTTTGTTTGTTACTATTTTATCTAAATTTTCTTTATTGTGAACCCTCTAATTCATATTATATAGAACTTAAAAAATCACTTAAAGTAAATAGTTGCATAATCTATATAATCTAATTTGATAAATTTAAGATATGTTTGATTAGAAGCACTTTAAAACTTGTGTATTATTCGGCACTTGGTCAATTGGTTTCGCTAAAAAAATAGTGTAACACAAGTTACAGACAAACATAACAAAATATGTTATAATGCTATTTCATACTAAAGGGCACCTCTAAAAACTCTATAGTTCATAGAAGTGGCAATTTTGCCTAAAATAAGTGTGAAAACAAAAAAAAGGATAAATATGAAAAATATTTTAAAAATAGCGATAGTTATGTTGTTGATTGTTGGGGTTGCCGGTATTGCAAAACCATTTAGTGGGAAAAAGATGGTAGTAACACTTGCTAGTGGAGATTTGATGTCATCTGGACTTGGGACAGCTTTAGCTTGGGGTGCATCTAAAGAGGGTGCAAAAGTAACTGTAGTTATAGGTGCCAACTCGTTAAAATATGTTACAAAAGATGGTTGGGCTCCAAAGTTTCCAGCAAAGAAAAAAACTATCAAAGAGATATTGAAAAAGATGGTTGAATCAGGTGCAGATATACTTGTGTGTGGTATGTGTGCAAAAGTAAATGGTCTAAAACAGAGCGACTTCATAAAAGGTGCAAAAATATCTATGCCACCTCCAATTTTAAAAGCTATGTTAGATAAAGATGCTAAAACTTTTGAGTATTAGAACACTCTGATTAATTAGTAGATTTATTATTTTTAGATAATATGTTATAGGGATTTTCCCTATAACAAAAAAGGAGAATATATGTTGAAGTTTTTTTTATCGGTTTTGTTGGTTGTATCAAGTGTATATAGTGCAGATAGGCTAATAGGACAAAAAGCAAAACAGTTTGAAGTTGATAGTTGGATACAAACTTATAAAAAAGATTTGGATATAGATGATTTTAAAGGCAAAGTTCTATATCTCTATGGTTTTCAAAGTTGGTGTCCTGGTTGTCACAGTCATGGATTTCCAACTTTGAGCAGATTGTCAAAGATATACAAAGATGACAAAGATGTAGCTTTTGTAGCGATACAAACTACATTTGAAGGTTTTAGCTCAAATGATGAACAAGCAGCGAGAGAGATAGTCAAAAAATACAAACTAACTATGCCAGTAGGTCATAGCGGTGTAAATGGTTTAAGGTCAAAGTTTATGAGTAACTACCAAACAGGTGGAACACCTTGGACTATCATAGTAGATAAACAAGGTATCATAAGATTTAGTAACTTTCATCTATCTGTAGGTGAGGCCGTATCTTTGATAAACAGGTTAAAAAAATAGTATGGATATAAGTAAGTTTTCGTTTGTAGATTTTTTTGATGATAAACAAAAAGAGTTTTTGTCATCAAACTTAAGACCAATATCTATAAATAAAAACACTGTGCTTTTTTATCAAGAGGATATATGCAATGATATTTTACTCTTATCTGATGGTAATGTAAGTTTGAGTATATATAGTGATGACAAAATTGAACCAATTGAGTTATATACGATAGGTGCTGGTGAGCAATGTATCATAAACACAGCAAGTGCTATATCACAAACAAAAGTGATAGCCACTGCTACTGCCTCAACAGATATAAAAGGATGTTTGATATCTTATGATATAACAAAACAACTTATGAAACAAAATGAAAAATATCAGGATTTTATATTTTCACTTTTTTCTATCAAGTTTAATTCACTTACTACCCTCATAGAAGATATAAAATATAAAAAATTAGATGCTAGGATTTTGGCATATTTGTTGTCCAAAAATAGCACCACAATTACTACAACTCATGAACAAATAGCTGAAAAATTAAGCACTTCAAGAGTAGTAGTAAGCAGAGTTTTAAAAGAACTTGAAAACAAAAAGAAGCTTAAAATTCATAGGGGCAAAATAGAGTTACTGTAGGGCACCTCTAAAAACCTCTATGAGTTATAGAGGTTTTTAGAGGTGCCCTGTAACATATGTTACAGCAACTTAAGATATATTATGGTATAATATCATACAAAAATAAAAGGAAACAAAATGAATAAAAATGTAGGAAAAACAGATAAAACTATTAGGATAGTTTTGGGTCTAGCGATCATTGGATATGGAGTATATACTCAAAGTTTATTGGGACTTATAGGTCTCATACCACTAGGCACTGCACTTATAGGTTGGTGTCCGTTGTATCCAGTATGTGGCATAACTACTGTTTGCAAGAGCGACTCGGCAGATAAAAAATAACAAATCTTTACACAATAGTTGTATAAAGATTTTAAAATACTCAAAAGGAGCGATTTATGAAAAGAGTAGTTTTGGTTTTAGTATGTATAGCTTTATCTATCCATGCAGTTGAACTTAAAAGCAGTTTTAAGTTTGAAAAAACCGTGAAAAATATAAAACAATCTATCAAAAAAAATGGCTATACAATATATGCCACGATAGATCACAAAAAAAATGCAAAAACAAAAGGTGCATACAGCAACAACTCAGTTGTAGTGATATTTGACAACCCAAAAGATACTGCAAGAGTGATGATGCACGACAGCAAGGTCGCATATGCTTTACCGCAAAAAGTTATGATATATGAAAATTTAGATGATGAAGTTATAGTAAAATATGACAAATATAGTGATCTTAAAAATAGTTATAAAGTAAAAAATTGTGTGATATTAGATAGTATATCAAACAAAATAAACAATATGATAAAAGGAGCGACAAAATGAAAAAAATAATTTTTATTATGATGATAGGAGTATCACTAATGGCGCAATTTAAAACGATAAGTACAAGCGATGTAGAACAGATAGTAAAAGATGGCAAAATAGCTATCATAGACATAAGAAGAGCTGACGAATTTAAACAATATGGCACTATAAAAGGTAGTCACAAGCTTACATTTTTTGACAGCAAAGGTGCATATGATATCCAAAAATGGATGGCAAAATTTACAAAAATAGTAAAAACCAAAGATACTCCATTTGTATTGGTATGTGCTCATGCAAATAGGACAAAAGCAGTAGGTAGATTTTTGAACGAAAATGGATACACAAATGTCCAAGAGTTAGACGGAGGCATAAACTACGGTTGGATTGATAAGGGCAAAAAAACTGTCAAATAGTTTATAAACCCACTTAGTAAACAGTTTTAACTTTTTTAGATACAATTATATCACAAAAGGTAAAATATGAGAAAAACTATCACCGTCATAGATACATTTGGGTTTCTTTTTAGAAGCTATTATGCCCTACCCCCACTTAGGGCAACAAATGGTTTTCCTACTGGTTTGCTTACTGGGTTTATGAATTTTATTGCAAATATAGGCAAGGATTTTAAGACTGACTATATAGTATTTGCTCTTGATAGCAAAGGAGAAACATTTCGCCACGATATATATCCACAATACAAAGCAAACAGAACACAAGCACCAGATGACCTACTAAGACAACTTCCACTTGCTATATCGTGGATAAAAGATATGGGCTTTAAAACTATAGAGATATCTGGTTTTGAAGCTGATGATATCATAGCTACTATATGCAAAAATACAAAACAGCTTGATATTAGCACCATAGTTGTAAGCCACGATAAAGACCTCTATCAACTTATAGACGACAAAAGCGATATATATCTTTTCAACCCTATAAAAAAAGAGAAGATAGACGAAAATTATTGTTTTGAAAAATACCAAGTCTATCCACAAAATTTTGCTGATTATCAAGCATTGGTTGGCGATAGTGTAGACAATATACCTGGTGTAAAAGGTGTAGGAGACAAAACAGCACAAGCACTTGTGTCTGAATTTAACACCTTGCAAGCTATATATGACAATATTGAAAATATCCAAAAACCAAGATGGCAAACACTACTTAAAGCAAACAAACAAAATGCTTTTATGAGTAAAAAACTTGTAACTTTGCATGATGATTGTTTTGATTTTAAGTTAGAAGATGATATGAAACTTCCTGTAGAAAATCCTATCTTAAAGATAGAAGATGCTTTAATAGAGTTTGATATGAACAAAATCCTTCAAAGAGTAAACTCAAATGGCCTAAGCTACAAAACCAAACAACCGCAAAAAGAGAAAAAACAAGAGTTTCAAACTATAGTTTTAGATGATGAAAACAAACTTTTTGAAGTTCTTAAACAGATAAAAGAGGAAAATATAGTAGCATTTGATACTGAAACTACAAGCAAAGATTCCAAAACAGCAAAGATAGTTGGCTTTTCATTCTCTTTTGAAAACGATATTGGATACTATTGTCCTATAGATCACAACTATTTGGGAGTAGGAAAACAGATCTCAAAACAAACTGCTTTTGAAGCTATAAATATACTAAACAACTTTAAACTAGTAGTCCAAAACTTCAAATATGATTTTGAGATTATCAAACGAAACTTTGATATAGAGCTTAAGTTATATGCTGATACTATGATCATGGCATGGCTACTTGATAGTAGTTCGCCTGTAGGGTTAGACAAATTGTCTTTAAGATATCTTTCTCATAAGATGATTGCATTTAAAGATGTAGTCAAAAAAGGGCAGGATTTTTCAACTCTTGATATAGAAAAAGCCTCTTTGTATGCAAGTGAAGATGCTATATATACCAAAAAGCTTTTTGATTTTTTTATGCAACAATTTAAGATAGACAAATACCAAAACTTTAAAAAGATAGCTTTTGATATAGAGTTTGCTTTTGTGTCTGTTCTTATAACTATGGAACGACACGGCATAAAGGTAGATAGAGGTTTTTTGATAAATTTACAAAAAAGATATGAGACAGATATCAAACAAATACAAGAGCAGATATACGATATAGCAGGAGATAGGTTTAATATCAAATCAACCCAACAGTTGAGTGTCGTGCTTTTTGACAAACTATCTCTTAAAGCAACCAAAAAAACAAAAACAGGATATAGCACCGATGAATCTGTATTGGAAACTATCAAATCATCCCATATTATAGTTTCATATATCATCAAATATAGACAGTTAAACAAGCTACTATCCACTTATATATTGCCTCTTATTGAGTTGTCACAAGATGACAAACAAGCAAGAGTATATAGCTCTTTTACACATACAGGCACGGCAACTGGGCGACTAAGTAGCAAAAATCCAAACCTACAAAATATACCAGTAAGATCAACTCGTGGCAAAGAGATAAGAGAGGCATTTGTAGCTTCTGCTGGCAAACTTCTTTTAAGTGTGGATTATTCACAAATAGAGTTAAGAGTTCTAGCACACTTTAGCAAAGATGAAGCACTTGTCAAGGCATTTGTAGATGGTATGGATATTCATAGAGAAACAGCTTCAATCATTTTTGGTGAAACAAAAGCAGATGAATACAGACCAATAGCAAAATCGATAAACTTTGGGCTTATATATGGTATGGGTGCTAAAAAACTCTCACAAACTATAAACACCACTACAAAAGAAGCAAAAAATTATATTGATAGTTATTTTGATAAGTTTAAAACTGTCAAACAATATCTACAAAATATAGAAAAGTTTGTTTTAACTCATGGTTATGTTGAGACTATCCTTGGTAGAAAAAGATTTTTTGATTTTGATAGGGCAAATGGTATGCAAAAAGCTGGTTTTTTAAGAGAGGCTGTAAATACAGTATTTCAAGGCACTGCTTCAGATATCATCAAGCTATCTATGATCAAAATAGAAGAAGAGTTTAAAAACAACGACGATGTTAAGATGCTTTTACAGATCCACGATGAGCTTATATTTGAAGTTGAAGAAAACTCTATAGATGAGATAAAAGAAAAAATCGTTCATATCATGGAAAATATATACAAGTTAGAAGTGCCACTACGATGCTCTTCGTTTGTGGGAAAAAACTGGGCTGAGTTAAAATAGCTTTTGTTTTGAGATGCTTTTAAGATTCATATGATAATCTAATTCAAAGGAATAATATATGAACAAACCATTAAAACTATTTTTAATAGTTATTTTATCTTTTATAACAATTGGGTGTAGTAATAAAATAGCAAAGAGTGATAAAATATAAAAACAAGGACTGAACTCTTAACTTTTCAATACTATTTTACACTTATGCTTAAGGATAATATGATAAAATAGCTCAACGGTCGCGTAACTCAGTGGTAGAGTGCTACATTGACATTGTAGAAGTCGTTAGTTCAACTCTAATCGTGACCACCATTTTGATACAATAACACCAATGCCACCATAGCTACAACAGCACAATACAAAAATAGATATTCACCATAAAACCACCCAGATGTAATAGCTCCTACAAATCCACCCAAACCATAAGCAACACCAAACATAAACTGCTGAGCCAATTTTTTATTTTTGTATATTTGATACAAAAATATCACCACAGCAGTATGATACAAACTAAAACTAAAAGCATGAATAGCTTGAGATAGGTACAATAGTGTAAGATTTTGTGGGTAGATATAAAGTATTAGCCATCTTAATATAGTCACAAAGATAGATATCTTGATGATAAGCACAAGATTGTTTTTGAGTATTGGTGCTTGAAAATACAACATAATCATCTCACAAAACACCCCAAATGCCCAAAGATAGCTGACTATTTCCAAAGAAAAACCAGCATTTGTCTCATATATGGTAAAAAAGTTATAAAACCCTCCCATACTTATTTGCATAAAAAAGAGACTAATCCAAAACCAAATATATCGTCTCATAGAAAAAGTTTCTGTGATAGTATCGTTTGAATTTTTATTTGTGTTTTCAAGTTTTATCACAAACAATCCAAAAACAAGTGTCCAAAAACCACTCAAAAGAAAAAAGTCTAAACTAATATAACTTATATTTGATAGTTTTGGCAATATAAGAGCAACCGACAAAAATCCAACAGAACCATAAAGCCTACTTTTGCCATATCTTTGTTTGCCCAGATACGATATAGCTATCACCTCCACATATGGCAAAGTCAAGCTAAATGCCAATCCAAGCAAGACATTGTTCAATACTAAAAACCAAAAATGATCTATAGTGATATAAAACAACACCAAAGAGAGAACCGTCGTATATAGTGAGAGTTTAAATATAGTTTTATCCAATTTAATATGTTTTAAAAAGAAAAAAGGAGAGATAAACCTCATAAGTGGAGCTGTCGCCATGATGACACCTATTTGAACTGGTTTGTATCCTATATCAAAGAGTAGTTTTGGGAAAAATATGACATAGACCCCAATAGCTGCAAAATACCAAAAATAAAACCCGCTTAAGTTTATAAAACCTAATTTGGGTATTTTATCACGACTGTGTTTGATAATATATCCCATATAGTTAAGTTGTTTTTGTTGAAAAATATATAAAATAGTGGAGCTATAAGTGCCGCACAAATAATAAATACAAGATATCGATTTGTAGCTTGGATATAAGTAGGATTTTTTTGTGTTTTGGTGTTGACCACTTTTATATCATAAGCTTTTAGACCAGGAGTTTGACCTTTTAGTTTTAAAAATATCACCACTATTGCACCAAAAACCAAAGCAGTAAGCCATCTTGATAATTGACTTGTTTGGAACTCATCTTTACCAGAGAGGATTATATATGTGGTGATATACATAATAGGCATCATAATCATAAACATATCAGTGACAAATGCTTTTATGCGAGTAGTCACGAGAACCTTTGGTTTTGTAGGTTCCAAATTAGTTTCCTCTACTTCCTGGCTTTATCGCTTTTGTTTTGCCCTCTTTGCACATAGGGCAATCATCTTTGTCATATATCTCAAATACAAAATCCTCCAATGCAAACAATGGGATATCTTGAGGCAAAGCGCAGTTTTTTTGAGCTTTGTGATTGCTGTTGACTCTTTGACAAAATCCACGATTTGCCAATGCCCCAAACCCTACGATTTTGCCTCCCATTTTTATAACTTCATCTGCAGCTTCCATAGCAGAACCACCAGTTGTGATAATATCTTCACATATAAGCACTCGTTCGTTTTGTTTTATATCAAACCCTCGTCTTATTGTCATCTTTTTATCTACTCGTTCAGCAAAGATAAATCGCACTCCAAGAGCTACAGACAAGGCATATCCAGCTATAATTCCACCCAAAGCTGGCGAACAAACTGTATCAACAACCAACCCGCTATCTGTGATCTGTTTGGATAGTCTATTTGCTAACAAAGTGGCAGTTTTTGGATCCTCTAACACCTTTGCACTTTGCAAATAGACTCTTGAATGCTTGCCACTGCTTAAAAGAAAATGTCCTTGAAGTAGAGCATTGTTCTGTTGGTATATTTGTCTAATATCTATCAAACTTTTAGTATCTCTGTCTCTTTTGTTTTGAGCATCTCATCTACTTTATGTGAGTAACTATCTGTGATTTTTTGTATCTCATCATGTGCTTTTTTTGATTCATCTTCTGTGATATCTTTATCTTTTAAAAGTTTTTTTATCATATCATTTGAGTGTTTTCTTATATTTCTTATAGAGACTTTAGCACCATCTGTCATAGCTTTAGCTTCTTTAGCTGATATTTGTCTTTGTTCTACTGTCATAGGTGGAAAAAACAGCTGAATAGACTCGCCATTGTTGTTTGGTGTTACACCTATGTTGCCAGCTGATATTGCTTGTTCTATATCTTTAAGCAGGTTTTTCTCCCAAGGAGAGATATTGATAGTAGTAGCATCGCTTGACAATATAGTAGCCACTTGCGATAGTTTAGTATCTGTACCATAATAATCTATAGTGATATTGTCCAATACACTTGGCTCTACTTTACCAGTTCTTAGTGAGCGATACTCTCTTTTGAGTGCTTCAATTGAACCATCCATATGTTGTTTTGTGTCATCATATATATCATCTAACATCACTTACTCCTTATTTTGCTGGTGGTGTCACAGGAACAGTTGTCTCACTCTTTGGAGCTTGTGGAGCTTTTGTCGGGCTTGGTTGTTCATTTGTTTGTGGTATTAGGCTTTTTTCATCCAATGTATCAACAGCACTTTGAAGTGTTTGTTGATTGTACAGATAGCCCAGTGTTATAGTATTAACTACAAACAATATACCTATGACAAATGTAAACTTTGTCAAAAAACTAGCAGGGCCTTTTGCTCCAAATACAGATTCGTTGCTTCCGCTATAAGCTCCCAAACCTATGCTTGAACTTTTTTGAAGCAAAACTGCTATTGTTAAAACCACTGTTAATACAAACTGCATGATAAAAAGTGTAGATATCATTTTATTCCTTGTTGAAATTATTTTTCTTATTATATCTTATTTTGCTTAAGGGAACCTCATCGAATCTATTTTGGGTATTTTCTATATATTTGCTTGTATATTTGTTGTCACTTTGAATTATTTGATATTTTTATACAGATCTTTTATTTTTCTGTTTTTTTCTATTCTTTGTTTGTGCTGTTTGTGAGTTGTTGTAAATTTGTGTTTGTTTTGATTTTTTATCTTGACAAAATACAAAAACTTTGTGTTTGCTGGTTTGATCGCTGCTTTTATCGCTTCTAAACTTACAGCACATATAGGATCAGTTGGTATGCCTTTGTTTTTATAGGTATTGTAGCTTGAACTATCTGTCCTTATCATATGTGGGGTTATTACTTTATGTGAAAACTCACCATAGTTTAAAGTGCCGTCCATCTGTAGTGGCATACCTATTTTTAGCCTATTGTGTATCACACTTGATACTATTGGCATCTCTTTTATAGATGCAGACTCTTTTTGAATGATAGAGGCTATGGTTATGTATCTGTACCAATTTTTTTGGTTAAAATCACTAAATATCTTTTGGCTAAATTTTTCATATCTTTTTTTTGAGTGTTCTATCAAAAAAAAGATAACTCTATCTTCACTAGCACCGTGTGGTATGTTGTAACTATCTGCTAATATATTTCCATCTTTTGCAATTTTTTGTTTATCGTAAGCTAATTTTAGTTTCTCAAACGACAAATTAAGCTTAGATGCTATCTCTTTTAAAAAAAAGTAGTATGTTTCTCCTGGAATAAGTGTTACTGTTGTTGTAGGTGCTTTTGATGTAGTGAGCTTATGAAGATAATCAAGTCTTGATAACTCATAAGCTCCTATATCTATCCATCCTTTTTGAGGAGAACCCATCAACCTTAAGGCGATATTATCCAATAAATTTAATGGTTGTTGCTTTTGGGTTAAATAAGATATGATATAATTGACAGAACCAGATGGTATCTGTATCACTTTGTTTGTGTAAATAACAGATGAAAAATAAAAAAGTACCGTAACTATGACTATGTAAAGGAACTCTTGTATCAAAAAACTAATTTTAAGTTTGTCTGTCACTGTTTTTACTCTCCTGTTTGTTTATGTCTATATTGTGTTTTTTGGTATCTCAATCAACTCATATGAGAATCAAAATATAAATATAGAAGGATTATATCTAAAACTTGATAAGAAACTCATTATACAAATAGATAAGCTCAAAATAAAAACCAACGACGACAACAAAAAGTTTAATCTAAAAGAAACATTTGATCTAATAAATCACAAACTTTTACCACAGCTTCATTGGTTTGATTATATTCAATACATAACTTTAAACGAGCTAACTATAAACGAACAAAAGTTCAATATAGATGTATCAAAAAATAAGATATCTATCAAGTCAGAGCAGTTTGAAGTAGATACAATCACAAAAAAGAGAGAAAAAAAATATACAATAGATATAAAAAATCTTAAAGTTCCAAAACAGCATCTACAAATATCAGGTCTCATTGAGTATGATAGTTCTAAAAATAAGATAAATACTATTTTAGATATAAACTACAAAGATTATCTATTTTTCATCAATATGGATTATTTAGATGATTATGCAACTTTCAATATAACAAGCGGTGATTTACGAGACTTAAAGTTTGTGCAAGATTTTGTCAAACTAGATGAGAGCATAGAGGTCTGGATCTATAAAAATATCAAAGGAAAATACAAAGCTAACACATTGACTTTTAAATATTATGTTCCTGACAATCAATTTATAATAGAGAGCTTAAAAGCAAAGATAGATATAAAAGATATCAAAATCAAATTTAAAAACGATCTTGACTCTATAAACTCACCAAAAGCTATATTGTATTATAGCGATGGTGAGCTTAGGTTTGCTTTGGGGAAAGCTAAATATGGATCAAACCCACTATACAAATCCAAGTTATATATAAGCAACTTATCAAATAAAAAACCTATAAAACTTACACTTTATCTAAACTCCACATCACTGTTGGATAAAAATATAAACCGCATATTGGCATCTTACGATATCAAACTGCCTCTAATTCAAAAAGATGGAAAAACTATATCAACTCTTGTTTTAGATATCAACTTAAAAACAAGCAAGATAAACACAAAAGGCAAATTTAAAATAACAAATTCAAACTTTAATCTATCTGGTATGGATATGTTTATAACAAATGGGACTGTTGTTTTGGAAAATAACCTTATAAGTATAAAAACAAAAGATAGCAAACTGTTTGACAAAAAACTACTATTTGATATTGACAATATTACCATAGATACAAAAACAAAAAAAATAACAGGCAAATTATATATAGATAGCTTTGTGTTAAAAAGTGGCGATGGATATCTGCTGGATATTTACAATTGGCCTACAGGTATAAAGATAGATTTTAAAAATGATCTTAAGATATCGCTTGATAAACTATATACAGATCTTCATCTTAAAGATGGAGTGGCAAATATATATATAAAAAATCTAAATAAATTTAAAAACAACAGCGACCTTCTAAAGCAGTATGGTATCCAAGAAGGGGATATGTTATTGGAGTTTAAATCTGCTACAGATATGAAGTTTAGTTTAGATATCTACAAACACGAAAGCCCATTGATGATAAACAGCTTAAGACTATTTGGCAAGATAAAAGGCGACAAAATAACCATAAATAGTAAAAACAAAAATATATCTATAGATATAGATGAGAAAAATATAGATATCAAAATAAAAAATGTAGATATAGATAAAAGGCGAATTCAAACAGGTGGCGATGGCAAAGTGACAAAAAAGATAACAATCACCGGGGAGTATTCAAACATAATTTTTGATGAAAAAAAGGCATTTTTATCGACTGATTATCTTATCATCATAGATAAAGATAGTTTTAGTTTTAGGTCAAAGTTTTTTCGAAATATAGTCAACTTTGTCAAAAAAGATAACAAAGTTGTATTTAATCTAAACAACGGCAGTGATGTTTTTGTCAACACCATAGTAGGTATTGGCAATTTTATAGAAGAGGGTCGAATAGATATATATGGACAGAGTATAGATAAAAATATCTCTATATTTACAGGCGATGTGATAGTAAAAGATACTATATTTGTGGATTTTGCTACTTTAAGTAGCCTTATGTCTCTTGTAAATAGTTCTGTATATCTTATCAATCCTTTACTCGCTATTCCAACTGTGTTTAATATAATTCAAGGTGATACAGTATTTAATGGCTACAAAGCAAGTTATGGCAAAATCAAGTTCAAATATGATCTAAAAAAAGAGTATCTTAGTTTGCCACAAATATACACAAGAGGTGGAGATTTTAACTTTAAAGGCAAAATGGACCTAGACTTTCAAAAGAGAAAAATAGATGGAGATATTAGAGTAATATTTTTGAAAGATATATCAAATATTATATCTAGTTTGCCAATCATAAACAAGATATTTTTAGGTGAAACTCAAGAGATATTTCTAAAGACATATATCAAAGGCAAACTTGACAACCCTAACATAAGCTTCACTAAGTAGTAGTTAAGTAAAGCTTACAAAACCTATATCTTGATACAAAAAGTTTGTTATTTTCTTAAGTTTATATCATAAAAAAACTTCTGCTTAAACTCCTGCCATCTATCTTCTATGATAGCTGATCTTGCTTGTCGCATAAGCTGTAGATAATAGTGGATATTGTGAATAGTTGCTAACCTAAAATATATAAGTTCCTTTGTTTTGTATAGATGGTTTAAGTATGCTTTTGTGAAATTGACACAACAATAACACGAACAATCATCTTCAATAGCAGTAAAATCATCAATATATGTTGAGTTTCTTATATTTATCCTGCCATATTTTGTAAACAATGTGCCATTTCTTGCATTTCTTGTGGGCATAACACAATCAAACATATCAACTCCTCTATCTATACAAGATATCAAATCAGCAGGAGTGCCTACACCCATGAGGTATCTTGGTTTATTTGATGGCATATATTGTGTAGTATGAGAAACAATATCATACATAATATCGTTTGCTTCCCCTACACTAAGCCCGCCTATTGCAAAACCATCAAAACCATCTAAACTACAAAGCTCTTTCGCACTTTTGGTTCTTAAACTTTTATCTGTGCCACCTTGAATTATTGCAAATATATTTTGATCTAACCCTATTCCTTTTTTTTGCTGTTGTTGGTGATACAATATAGACTGCTTCGCCCATTTTGTAGTTCTATTTACAGATAGTTCTATCCTCTTTTTGCTGTTTGGTAAAGCTACTAAATCATCAAGCACCATCATAATATCGCTTCGTATGTCGTATTGGGTATCTAAGACAGATGTAGGAGTAAAGATATGTTTGCTACCATCTATATGAGAGCGAAACTCTATGCCGTGCTCATTTTGTTTGACTGAGTTTTTTTGCAATTTGCCCAGACTAAAAGCTTGAAAACCACCACTATCGGTTAAAAAACTATAAGGATAGTTAGCAAACTTATGAATGCCTCCAGCTTTACGAATCGTAGTAGATTTTGGACGAAGGTATAAGTGGTATGTATTTGCCAAAATGATTTTTGCTCCTAAATTGGTCATATCTATACCATCAAGTGCCTTCACTGTAGCTTGTGTGCCTACAGGCATAAATACTGGAGTTGTTATGGTGCTATGTTTAGTAACAATTGTGCCAGCTCTTGCACTGCCACATATATTATCTATATCAAACTTCACTTTTTTTTGCCAAAAAACTTGAAAAAATAATTTTTGACTATTTTAGTTTTTGCTCTTGTGAGCACTAGTTCTCCAGATTTGATATCTTTGGTTATCGTGCTTCCTGCTCCTACAATAGAATCATCTTCTATCTTTAACGGTGCTATTAGTTGTGTGCCACTACCTATAAATACATTTTGCCCTATGGTTGTTTTGTGTTTGTTTAAACCATCGTAGTTGCATGTGATAGTTCCTGCTCCTATATTTGAGCCTTGAGCTATATTTGTATCGCCTATGTAGCTTAGATGTCCTGCTTTTGTGCCTGTCAAAGTGGATTTTTTTATCTCCACGAAGTTTCCTATGTGAGTGTTTGTTATATCGCTTTGTGGTCTTATCCTTGCATATGGTCCTATGGTGCTATCTTTTATAATAGAGTTTTCTATAATACTATTTGAAACTATATGACTGTTTTGTATAGTTGTGTTGCCTTTTATTGTGACACAATTTTCTATCACACACTCACCTATGATTTTGACTCCATCTTCTATATAGATAGTATCAGGCAGTCTCATAACTACACCTTGCAACATAAACTGCTTTTTGATTCTGTTTTGGTGTAAAACCTCAGCAAAACTCAAGTCCAATTTGTTGTTTACTCCTTTAAAGTTTTGCTCATCTACTACAACTACTTTTATATTTTTTTCTTCTTTTATCGCCAGAGTTACCAAATCTGTGATATAATACTCTTTTTGGGCATTTTTGTTGTTTAGTTTTGGTAGATTTTGAGCTAAAAATTCTACATCAAAACAATATACCCCAGCATTTGCTTCTTTTATCTCAAGCTCCTCTTTTGTGCAATCTTTTTGTTCTATTATCTTGACTACTTTTCCATCTTCTATCTTAACTCTACCATATCCACTTGCATCTTTTAGTTTAAATATTGACATAGTCATAACTTCATTTTGGGTTGAGATAAGTTTTTCCAATTCACTATATTGAACCAATGGCATATCGCCATTTAATACCAAACACTTTTTTGTTTGAAACTTCAAATTCATCATAGCACCACCAGTTCCTGGATAGTTTTTGTGGTCTTGAGTGATATATTTTATATTGTTATTTTTAAAATACTCATCTATCTTTTCTTTTATTCTATTTGCTTGATGAAAAAGCACTACAGTTATATCATCTGATATTTTCAAAGCTTCAAAAATAGAATAATACAACATAGGTTTGCCAGATATCTCGTGAAGCACTTTTGCTTTTTTTGATAACATTCTGCTCCCTGCACCTGCTGACAATATCACTATTGATATATCTTTTTTCATATACTAACCACCTTTTTAACTCTATTTTCAAAATATACAGCTTTTTTATATCCTACATCTTTTGCTAATTTTAAACATATTTCAAAATTTTTTGATATATCATCTGTTTTATGGGCATCACTACCAAATGTAATATCTATATCATATTTAAAACACAACTTCAACAACTCTTTGCTTGGATACTGTTCGCATGCTGGTTTTCTAAGTCCTGCACTATTTATCTCTACTGTCATATTTGAGTTTTTTATCTCCTGTATAGCTGGTGTAGCTATGTCGATTATCTCTCGTTTTGGTTTAAAACCAAATATCTTGATAAGGTCAAGATGCCCTACTATGTCAAACTTTTTGCTTTTTGCCATATCTTTTATACTATCAAAATAATCCACCCATATCTTATCTATATCTTTTTTTTCATATTGGTCTATAAACTCAGGGTTGTCAAATCCCCAAAACTTAGGATTAAAAATTGAGAATTTGGAATTGTTTTGTGGGATAAAATGCACAGAACCTATAAGATAATCAATATTTTGATCCAACACCTCATCGTATATATAATCACCTTTTAGATAATCCACCTCAAAACCTGCGAGTATTTTTATTTTTTTTTGATATTTTTTTTTGATATTTTTGATATCTTCAATATAGCTACTTATATCCTCCAAAGCCATTCTGTTGTTTGGGTCTATACCTTGTTTTATAGGGGCATGACAGCTAAATCCATATATATCTATGGTATGCTCTATAGCTTTAGATATATATTCTTCAAGTGTTCCTGTAGCATGATTGCATCTGCTTGTGTGGTTGTGTAGGTCTAATTTCATAATTTTTTTATTATAGCTAAAGTTTCTTAAGCATCATATGGTATAATAAACCAAAATTGGATTTTGGGACACATCTAAAAGTTTCTACGAGTTATAGCGATTTTTAGATGTGCCATCATAACAAAAACCAACATAGGGGCACTGAAGCTTCAACCCCGAAATTTAAGGAAAAAAAATGAAAAACAAATATATTCAAAACTTTGAAGAGACACAAATCAAAGGCAAAGAGATACCACAATTTAAAGTAGGCGATACTATAAGATTGGGAGTTGAGATAAAAGAGGGAAACAAGACAAGAGTTCAAAACTTTGAAGGTGTAGTGATTGCTTTAAAAGGTGAAGGAGTATCAAATACTTTTACTATACGAAAAATAGGTGCAAACAAAATAGGTGTAGAGAGAATATTTCCACTATACTCAGATAGTCTAAAAACTATAGAACTCATAAGACGAGGACGAGTTAGACGAGCGAAACTACACTACTTAAGAGAACGAACAGGTAAAAAAGCAAGGATTAAAGAACTTAGATCTTAGAGTTTGCTTCAAGATATACTAGTGCTTATGTATATTTTAAGAGCTAGTTTTTAGCTTAACCATCTGTGGTTGATCTTGTTTTGGTGATTTTATAAACCAAGTACTCTTTTTAAAGATCAACCCCATCTTGCTACATTAAGTTTCAATATTTTTAATAGCAGATTTTACACTATCAAACTTTGAGAGTTTTATCATCTTAAGCTATAACTAGAAGTTTCACAAAAAAAGAGCGACAGATTTGTTGCTACTATTTATCCACAAGAGTCCTACTACAAAGATAATAGTTTTTCAAAAACTATATTTCAAAAAATTTCAAAAAATTTCAAAAATTTAATTTTTTTGTTCTATTATTTTAAGCTAAAAATGTTATACTTCAAATGCGACCTGAAGGTAGCAATTATATGGTGTATTTTTCTGCTCTATTTGTCCTCCTAAAATAAATAGTATAAAATACACCATGATTAAAACACCACTAAACACAAAGAGAGATACTATCAACAAGATACAAAAAAGAGATGGCAAACTTCAAGAGTTTTTGTCATTTAAGATAACAGATGCCATAAAAAAAGCTTTTAAAAGTGAAAATAGCCCCTACGACGATAGAGTTTTTACAAATGTAATCAAAAAAATCAAAAATCAAAAAATAGTAGATGTTGAAAATATACAAGATTTGATAGAACGAGAACTATTTTCACTTGGATATTTTAAAATTATGCGATCGTTTATGCTCTATAGGCATCTGCATAAGATGCAAAGAGAAAAATTTTTAAAGACTGATACAACTTACATAAACTCTACACAGACGATTGAAGAGTATATCAACGGAAGCGACTGGAGAATAAAAGCAAACTCAAATACAGGTTACAGTAGTGCTGGACTTATCAACAATACTGCTGGCAAAGTTATTGCAAACTATTGGTTAGATAAAGTTTATTCAAAAGATGAAGGATATGCTCACAGAGATGGGGATTATCATATTCACGATTTAGACTGTTTGACTGGCTATTGTGCTGGGTGGAGCTTGAGAGCTTTGCTTGATGAAGGTTTCAATGGAGTTCGTGGAAGAGTCGAAAGCGATGCTCCAAAACATTTTCGTGAAGCACTTGGCCAAATGGCAAATTTCTTAGGAATTTTACAAAGCGAATGGGCTGGAGCTCAAGCATTTAGTAGCTTTGATACATATCTTGCCCCTTATGTTTTTAAAGATAAGTTAAACGACAATGAAGTAAAAAAGGCTGTTAGAAGTTTTATATACAACTTAAATGTTCCAGCACGATGGGGGCAAAGTCCATTTACAAATATTACTATAGACTGGACAGTGCCACAAGATTTACAAGATCAAATTCCAACAAGAAAACAGGTTCATCTTTTGAAAGATTGTAAAGATGAAGAGCTTTTAAAAGAGCTTAAAAATAGAAACTGTAGTTCATTTGAAAATATGACTTATAAACATTTTCAAAAAGAGATGAATCAAATCAACAAAGCTTATTATGAGATAATGACCCAAGGAGACAAGACTGGTCAACCTTTTACATTTCCAATACCAACAGTAAATATCACTGAAGATTTTGATTGGTATGGCGAGAATACAGATTTGTTATTTGAAAATAGTGCAAAAATAGGAAGTTCCTATTTTCAAAACTTTATAGGCAGTCAATACAAAAGAGATAAAGATGGCAAACTAATTCCAAATGAAGAAGCATACAAACCAGGACATGTGCGAAGTATGTGTTGTAGGCTCCAATTGGATTTAAGAGAGTTGCTAAAAAGAGGTGGTGGGTTGTTTGGAAGTGCTGAGATGACAGGTAGTATCGGTGTAGTTACTATAAATATGGCAAGGTTAGGATTTTTATACAAAAACGACAAAGAAGCACTACTAAACAGATTGGACCAGCTTATGGATATGGCAAAATCCACACTTGAAAAAAAGAGAGTATTTATACAAAATATGTATGATAGAGGCTTGTATCCATATACAGCAAGATATCTACCTGGATTTAACAATCATTTTTCCACTATTGGAGTAAATGGCATAAATGAGATGATAAAAAACTTTACAAACAACAAATATGACATAAGTGACAAAAGGGGTGAGAAGTTTGCTCTACAGATACTAGAGCATATGAGAAACAAAATGGTTGCCTACCAAAAAGAGACTGGCAATCTATACAATCTTGAAGCAACTCCAGCGGAAGGAACCACATATAGGTTTGCAAAAGAGGACAAAAAAAGATATGCAAACAACATCTTACAATCTGGTATAGATGACAATATCTATTATACAAACTCATCTCAAATTCCAGTTGATTTAACATCTGACCCATTTTTTGCACTTGATTTGCAAGATGAGTTGCAGTGTAAATATACTGGTGGAACTGTTTTGCATCTTTATATGAAAGAGCAGATAAGTTCAACTGAAGCTTGTAGAAAATTGGTCAAAAATGTAATCTCAAACTATAAATTGCCATATATTACAATAACTCCGCTTTTTTCAATATGTCCAAAACATGGTTATCTATCAGGTGAGTTTGAGTATTGTCCCAAGTGTGATGATGAGCTGTTGAAAAAAGAGAATAGTTAGATATTTAAAAAAGGAAAAGTATGAAAAAGAAAGAAGAAAAATTGAAATTGCTAAAAGACAAAAGACAAAAATGTATCGTATATACAAGAGTTATGGGCTACCATAGACCAGTTGAAAGTTTTAATATAGGCAAAACAGGTGAGCATAAACAGCGACTCCAGTTTTCTGAATAAACAAGTTGTTTATGATATAACACCTTTTACTCATTTGGATTATAAAGATCACCTTTCATCTATAGTGTGGATAGCTGGTTGCAATATGAGATGTGATTATTGTTACAATAAAGATATTGTATTTTGCAAAGAACCATCTATGAGTTTTGTAGATGTTTTGTCATTTTTAGATACAAGAATTGGTCTTTTAGATAGTGTAGTAATAAGCGGAGGTGAAGCTACAAATCAAAATCTTTTAGAGTTTTGCAAAGAGGTTAAAAAAAGAGATTTTAAAATTAAATTAGACACAAATGGTATAAATTTTAAACAAATAAAAGAGCTAATTGATTTAAAACTTATTGATTATATTGCGCTTGATTATAAAGCTCCAAAATATAAGTTTGCAAATATAACACACTGTTCAATCTTGAAGTTTGATAATTTTATTTTGACACTTGAGTATCTAATCAAACAAAATTTTGATTTTGAGGTTCGCACAACTATACACAAAGATATTTTAGATGAAGATGATATTAACTATATTTTAGATGATTTATCAAGCAGAGGATATTGTGGTGATTATTTTTTGCAAAACTATTTTCATACAGAGACCAACATAGGGATGTTAAAAAAACCAAAGGCAAATTTTGATTATGAACTAATAAAAGAAAAAAATAGTATAATCACTGTAAAATACAGAAATTTTTAAAGGTTATTTGATGCAATTGAGCACTACTACAAAATATGCGATTCGGATATTGGGAATGATGGCGAAAAATAGTGCAGATAAATTTACAGCAAAACAACTATCTGCTGATTTGGATATACCATATAAATATCTGACAAAAATAGTAACAAAACTTACAAAAAGTGATATACTCTCCACAACAAGAGGCAAATATGGTGGAGTATATATATCTAAAGATATAAAAGATATAAAAATTATTGATATAGTTATAGTGTTTGATGATATAAATGACAAAAGGTGTGTCATAGCAGATATCAAATGTGACTTTGAAAAAAAATGTATAGTGCATGAAAAATGGGAAAAACCAAGGTGTGCTATAGATAATTTTTTTACAAAAACAACACTTTTGGAACTAATAGACGACCCAAAGCTAATAGAAACAGATAGTTAAACTAAGCTTCTAGTTTGTAGTAGCTTTAGGTTAAAAATTTTTATTTTTCTTATTTGAGATATTCATAATCTTTAAAATACCCATAACAATTGGAATAGCAAGTATAGAAGACAATACAAAAGATAGATAATAAAATATCGTAATATAGTTATGTTCGTATGCTAAAGATGCTACAGCAATCAAAAGAGCCAATGGCATAGAGTGTGAGAGTCCGAGCATTATACTATCTTTGATACCATAATATCTATGAAACACAAGAGATGACAAAACTCTAATAACGATCATAACCATAGTGATAAATATAGACATCAAAATAAGATTTTCCACCAACAAAAACTTAATATCAAATGTTGTGCCAATATGTATAAAAAATATAGGTATCAACCAACCAAAACCAAGGTAGTTTAGCTTTTTGTGAAGCTCATGATGCTTTTGATGAAAAAATGTCGCAAGAAATATCCCAGCAGCAAAAGCTCCAAGTGCAAGTTCAAGATGAAGATACAACATGATAGACAACATAGCAAAAAATACCATCATAGAAAATCGTATATCTTGATCAAGTGTATCAACTTTTGGCATAATATACTCTCGAACCTCTGGAAACCACCACAAAATAAGATTAACTGTTTTGTAAAATAGATAAAAGATAAACAAAACAAAACTAAGTATTGACAATATCTTATAGAGCTCCCAGCTTGTGCCAAACTCAATAGTAGCACCTACGACTGTAAGCACGATGATTGATAGTATCTCTCCTACAAGACCTATAACAAATGCATGATCTAACCACTTTTTATCTATATGCTCTCTTTTGAGTATAGGCAACAAGCCTATAGATATAAGTGGAAAACCAACCATAAGCATCTTTGGCAAAGAGAAAAGAAGCACTATAATTACTGCAAATAGATACAACAAAAACATATATACAAATGAAAGTTTGAGTATTTTTGATGGTATTTTAGACAGATCCCTTAAGTTTATCTCCAAACCAGACATAAACATAAGATACAAAAACCCAAGTTCTGCTATGAGTTTAAATATCTGATTCTCTTCTATGAGACCAAAACTAAAACTAAAAGAACCCAACAATATCTCTATAGGAACTATATGTATCCTTGTGATTTTTGATATAATTGTAGATATAAATATGATAACAGATACAGTAAGTATGAGTAAAATATCTTGAGACATTAGTGACAATCTTGTGAGATATCAAACCCCAACTTTTCTATAGTTGACAACTCTTTTGATACAGTTGTGCCCAAAGTTGTAAGATAATCACCTATTACTATAGAGTTAGCACCATAATCAAAGATTTGATACTGTTTGTCTTTAAACATATACTCTCTACCACCAGCTACCATAATCTTTGTTCCTTTTTTTAAACTATCTTTTATAGTTTTGATGATACCAAATGCTTCATCTATTGATAAACTATTTTTTGGTATTGGCAAAGCATCGTTTGGATGAAAAAAGTTAATAGCAGTGCTTTTTGGTTCAAGCTCTTTTATATTTTGTATCAGCTCATCTCTATCTTTTATATCTTCCCCCATACCAAATATCCCACCTGTGCATAAGTTTAGACCAGCTTTTTTGATATATAGACAAGTTTGAAATCTCTCCTCCCAACTGTGTGTGGTGCATATATTTTGATAATAACTCCTTGATGACTCTAAGTTGTGATTATAGCTATCTACTCCTGCTTTTTTTATCTGCTTTAACTGTTCGTATGTCGCCATACCGTTACAAGCTATTAGGTTGATATCAATTGTTTTTTTAATCTCTCTTGCTATTTTGCTTATATATTCTACTTTTTCATCGTCCATTCTTGCCCCTGCTGTTACGAGACAATATCCTACAGCTTTGTTTTTCTTAGCTATTTTGGCTTCTTGAACTACTGCTTGTATTGATTTTTTGCTATATCTTGTGATATTGGCTTTATGTTTGGTTGATTGAGTACAAAAGCTACAATCTTCGGGGCATATTCCACTTTCAATATTATTAATAGCACATAAATATATCAATTTTTTTTCCATATTGTATTATATCTAAAGAATATTAAGCTATAATAAGCAACTATAAAAAGGATAAAAATGTTAAAAGTTGGTTTGTTAGGAAGTACTGGTAGAGTTGGTAGTTTGCTTATAGATGATATTCAAGAAGAGCTTGATATGAAGTTAGGTTGTGTTCATGTATATGACGACCTTAAAAAAGAGTTACCCTCTGGTGTGGTAGTCACAAATGAGATAAGCACCCTTTTGTCTTGTAGTGATATTATCATAGATTTTTCAAGCCCAAAAGCAACTGCTTCTTTGCTTGAAGAAACAATAAAACAAAAAACAAAAATACCACTTGTAATTGCTACAACTGGTTTTGATGAACATCAAAAAAATCTTTTGATAGAAGCTTCAAAGATAGCACCTGTATTATATGCATCTAATATGAGTTTGGGAGTTGCTGTATTAAACAAACTTGTATCCATAGCATCTAAAACTCTTGATGGCTTTGATTGTGAGATAGTAGAGCAACATCATAGATACAAAGTAGATAGTCCCAGTGGCACTGCTTTGACTATGGGTGAAACGGCTGCGGCTGCTAGGGGTTTGAGCCTTGATAAGGTAAGAGTTTCAGGTAGAGATGGCGATATAGGAGCAAGAACTAAAGATGAGATAGCAGTGATGAGCTTAAGAGGTGGCGATATAGTAGGCAGACACACTGCTGGATTTTACAACGATGGAGAGTATATAGAGCTAAATCATACTGCCACATCAAGGCATACTTTTAGCAAAGGTGCTATAAGAGTAGCAAAATGGTTAAGCTCTCAAAATATTGGATTGTATAGCATAAATGATTGTTTGGGTCTTTAATATATGTGTGCTATTGTAGGTATATATGGCAATGATGATGCAGCTAAACTCTCCTCTATGGCACTTTTTGCTATGCAACATAGAGGTCATGAAGCTAGTGGTATAAGCAGTGGCGGTGTTGATGGTAAAGAGATATACACCATAAAGGGTCGTGGATATGTAAGAGATGTTTTTAGTGAAAAGTCATTTGAGATACTAAAAGGCAACATAGCTATAGGACACAACCGATACTCAACAGCAGGCAAAGACTCTATAGCAGATACACAACCAATACATGCAAAATACAAACTAGGTGAGATATCTGTCGTTCATAACGGCAACTTAACAAACAAAGAGTATGTAAGACAAAGACTCATAGAGGAGGGTTCTATATTTCAAACCTCTATGGATACTGAAAACTTGATACATCTTATAGCAAAATCAAGCGAAAATAAACTAAAAGATAGGATAACCAAATCCACAAAAAAACTAAAAGGTGCTTATAACTTCATAATCCAAAGCAGAAGCAAACTTTTTGTAGTTCGTGACAAATATGGTATAAGACCACTTAGTTTGGGCAAACTAAAAACTGGTGGATATATAATAGCGAGTGAAACATGCTGTTTTGATATAGTAGATGCCACATTTATCCGTGAAGTTCGACCTGGTGAGATGTTGATATTTAGTAACAAAAAGGAGAATATAGAATCAGTGCAACTTTTTTCTGATATAGATTATAGACCTTGTGCTTTTGAGTATATATATTTTTCTAGACCAGATAGTATAATTGATGGCAAATCCGTATACAAAACAAGAGAAGCTATGGGCAGATTGTTGGCTAAAAAAGATAATATAAAAGCAGATATGGTAGTGCCAGTACCTGATAGTGGAGTGCCATCTGCTTTGGGATACTCCAAAGAAAGTGGGATACCATTTGAGTTGGGTATCATACGAAACCACTACATAGGCAGGACATTTATAGAACCGACTCAACATATGCGAAATATCAAAGTCAAGATGAAGTTAAGTCCTATGAAATCTTTAATAGAGGGCAAATCAATAATAGTAGTAGATGACAGTATAGTCAGAGGCACCACGAGCAAAACTATTATAGCGATGCTAAGATGTGCTGGAGCAAAAGAGATTCACTTTAAAGTAGCATCCCCTATGATCAAATACCCATGTTTTTATGGTATAGATACTCCTACAAAAGAGGAGTTGATAAATGCCACAAAAACCCAAGATGAGGTTTGCAGCTACATAGGAGCCAATAGTTTGTCATACCTAACTATAGATGAGCTAAAAGAGGCCATAGGAGAAGATAGAAACTACTCTTTGGTCAGTTTTGATGGCGATTATTTTATAAAATAGTTAAAAATAGTGCAACAAATCAACACAATAGGCAGGCACAATAGGAAAAAATATGGACAAAATGTCTATAAGATACCTATTAGCATATCTGGATTTACTTGTCCAAATATAGATGGCACCGTAGCCAAAGGTGGATGCACCTTTTGTCAAAATGATTCATTTTCTCCAAACTTATCTAAAACAGATTCACCATCTTTTAAACTAAAACCATCATCACAAACAAACCCTATGTTGGAAAAACAGATAATACAACTAAAAGAACAATATAACAAAACCAAAATAAGGTTAGAAAAAAAGTTCGGTGCAACTAAGTTTATAATATATTTTCAGTCTTTTACAAACACCTATGCACCTATAGATACTATCAAAACTTTATACAAAGAAGCAATAAAGCTTGATGATGTAGTGGGGTTAAGTATAGGCACGAGAACAGATAGTATAACTGATGAGGTGTTGGATTTTTTAGTTTTGTTAAATAAAAAAATAGATATCACCATAGAGTATGGAGTGCAAAGCATATACGATGAAACTTTAGAAAAAATCAACAGAGGACATAACTTTCAAAATATAAAAGAGTGGATTTTAAAAACCAAACAAAAAGGTCTTGATGTGTGTGCTCATATCATATTTGGTTTGCCAGATGAAACTATTGATATGATGAAAAAAACAGTTGATGAAACTATAAAATTGGGTGTAGATAGTATCAAATACCACCCTTTGTATGTGACCAAAAATACCAAACTATATCTTGATTATAAAGCTGACAAGTTTAAACCTATAAGCGAAAAGGATTATATAGATATGATAATATATGCGATAAAACAACATCCAAAAAATCTAATAACCCAAAGAATCACTGCTGGAACTTATGATGTAGTAGCACCTATTTGGTGTAGCGACAAACAAAAACAGCTAAACAGTTTAAGACAGATATTGTATAAAAATGGTTTTGTCTATTAAGAGCCACTTTTTTCTTTAAAATTTTTATATTTTAATCTTGTGCTAAAGTTTTTTTGCATTTGTGGTATTTTTTTACTATAGCGGTTGAGTTTTAATCTAAGACAGATAATCTTAGTATCGCATAGGGGCATATATAAGTAATATATGGTATAATATAAACAGATCTGTCCAAACTCTCTTATGCTTATGAAGAGATACAAAACAAATAAGGAAAAAAATGATAAAAAAACTAATTTTATTGAGCTTGTTGTCTACCATAATTTTTGCTAAACAACATACACTCAAATACGATGTGAGTTTCGGAATATTTTCAACGATAGGAAATATCACCTCATATTATAAACAAACAGGCAATAGATATGAGATTGAAGCAGTGATACGAACCACTGGTTTAGCGAGTAGATTAAGTGGCGGTATGGTAGAAAAATACAAAAGCAAAGGCAGTATAGTAAATGGAAAATTGGTGCCTGAGATTTTTATTAAAGAGAAAAAATCAAGCAAAATAGAAAAGAAAAGAGTATTTAGGTTTGATCATACAAACAAAATTGTTTATAGAAAAAAATTAAACAAAAGTGAAAAAAGATATGATTTTTATGCATCAAATGATATATTAACTCTGTTTGTAAACTCAAGCGAAACAATCATAAACTCACCAAAAGGCAATTTGCTTAGATTTTATGCTATTGGTTCTAGTAAAAACGATGGTTTAATTACTGTACAAAAAAGAGGCGATGGAAAATTTGCTGTAGTTATAAACCAAGATATATTTAGCAGTAAAAAAGGTGAGCTTGTAGTAGATATACAAAAAAGCGGAATATGGGAAAAAGCGGTTCTTAAAGATGTGATGCTTTATGGAGATATCACAGGAAAACTAAAACAATAATTCACATAGATGGCATTTGAAAATAGCTGGGTTTTACTCTTTGTTTTTCTTTCGTTTTTACCATTTGTATTGACAAGGATATCTACAAACTTTGAACAAAAGTTTGACAAAGATATACTTGACAAAATTATAGTAGGCAAAAATAGAGTTAAGCTCAAAAGAGTATTGTTTGCTTTGAGCTTATTTTTTCTTATACTCGCTTTGGCTCGGCCTGTAGTAGAGGGTATCAGCACTAAACTCCCACAAACAACTACAAATATCGTAGTAGCTTTTGATATATCAAACTCTATGAAATCAGATGATATCTTTCCAAATAGGCTAAAATTTGCCCAACAAAAGTTTCAAGAGTTTCTAAATGTTTGCAAAGATGAGTCTATAGCGGTGATAGCTTTTTCAAATAGAGCTTATCTTTTGTCCGCTTCAACTTATGATTATGAAAGTTTAAAATATCTTGTAAAAAATATAGATACATCTATGGTAGATACAGAGGGTTCATCTGTATATGAAGCGATAGTATATGCAAACGAACTACAAAAAAACAAGAGTGAAAAACAACTTCTTATCTTTACAGATGGCACAGAATATACAAATTTTGACAAAACAATAAAATATGCAAATAAAAAAAATATCAAAACATATATATACAACATAGGCACAAAAGAGGGTGGCACAATCGCTTTAAAAGATGGTTTTAAACAAAAAGATAAAGATAACAACATAGTCATAAGCAAGTTAAATGAAAATATAAAACAGCTAGCACTTGATACAGATGGTGCATATTTAAAGTATAGTTTACAACCAAATGATATAGAGCAACTTCTTTATGAGATAAGAAAAAAAGCAAACTACAATAAAACCAAAGAAACAATCATCAAAAACAATTATGAACTCTTTTGGATATTTTTACTTTTTAGTTTAGGCTCTTTTATGGCACTCTATTTTGGCAGATTTCGATGAAAATTTTTTTGATCATATTGACTACTACTTATCTCTATTCAAATATCATAAACGATATTCAAAAATTTAATGCAAATAGATATATAAAAAACGGCGAGCTTGAAAAAGCTCAAAATAGTATAAAAAAGTTAAAACAAAATGACCAAACAAAATACAATCAAGCTAATATATATTATAAAAACAAAGAGTATCAAAAAGCAATAAAGATGTATAAAACTATTTCAAAAGATAGCATAGAGAAGTATCATAATCTTGGAAATAGTTTTGCACAAGCTGGCGATATAGACAATGCCATAAAATCATACAAAAAGGCTTTAAGCATAAAAGATGACAAAGATACAAGATACAATCTAAAACTATTGGAGAAAAAACAAAAGCAAGAGAAAAAGCAAAAAGATAAAGAAAATAAACAAAAGCAAGAGAAAAATAAAGAAAAAGATAAAAAAGATAATAAACAAAAGCAAGAGAATAAAGAGAATAAAGAGAATAAAGAGAATAAAGACAAGCAAGAGAATAAAGATAAAAAAAAGAGCAAAAACAAAGAGAATAAAAACAAACAAGATAAAAACAAAACAAACAATACAAAAGATAAAAACAAAAGAGATATTGATAAAAAAAGTAAAATATCAAAACAAAAAAGTAAAATATGGCAAAAAAGATTAGCAAACAAAAAGTTAAATACCCTTATGATACCACTAGAGCAAAAAGGAGATAAAGATGAACTTCAAAATAAAGCTTGGTAAGGCTATATTTTTATTGGTTTTGCCTATCTTATTATATTCAAATGTAACAATAAGCTTAGATAAAACTACTGCTGTCAAAGGCGATAGAGTAACATTACAGTTACAAGCAAATGGAAGTGATATAACTTTTCCAGATATAAAACAAATCGCAAATAGCGGTATAATAAGCAGGTCTAACAATATGCAAATCACTTTTATAAATGGCAAAACAACCAAAACAAAAACACAAAACTATCAATTTGTAGTAAATAAAAGTGCCACTATAGGTCCGTACAAAGTGGTCGTAGATGGAGTTACATTTATGACAAAAGCTATCAAGTTAGATGTAACCGACATTCAACCAAGCCAACAAAACGATGATTTTATCCTACAGATACAAACAGACAAACAAAAAGTTTATGTAGGTGAAGATATAAAACTTGATGTGATATTTAAATACAATCAAAATATATCATTAAGACGAATTAGGTTGCCATCGTTTGAACAACAAGAGTTCAATATCCAAGAGTTAAAAAGTTCAAAACAACCAATAGTAAAAGATGGGTTTAATATATATATCAAAAGTTACCTATTGACTGCTTTAGTAGATGGGAGATTAACGATTCAAAACCAAAAAGCATCGATAGGTTTACAACACAACGATACTGATGAGTTTGGATTTTTTGGTTTGTCAAACATAAAATGGAAAAATATCTTTTCAAACAAAATAGATATAGAGGTATTGCCTTTGCCACAAGGTGTTGATATAGTGGGCGATTTTAACATATCTTTAGATATTGATAAAAACAAAACTACTTCAAACAAACCTATAAATATGAGTCTAAAAATTGAGGGTTATGGAAATATAGATGAGATAAAAGAGTTTAAATTAAATCAACCAAAACAAACTGTTTTTAGTGACAAAGCTACTATCAAAAAAAGTTTAAAAGATGGCAAACTATATGGGGTATTTGAACAAAAGTTTTCTATAACTTCTCAAGATGATTATGATATAAAACCAATAATATTTAGATATTTTGATAGCAAAACAAAAGAGATAAAAGAGTTAAGAACAAAAAATATATCAATAAAAGTAGCTTCAAACAACAACATAAAACAAAAATCAACCATACTGACAAAAAAGCAAAATAAAAAACCAAAACCAAAACATGAAGATATATATCTAAAATATATCTACTTGATGATTGGTTTTGTTATAGGTATGATAGTTTTATCAGTTGTTTATATCTTAAAAGAAAAGATAAAAGAGAATAAGATAAAAAAACCTATAGAGGATAAAATAAAAAAAGCAAAAACAGACAAAGAGCTATATCGTATATTGTTAGCATATAGCAATATAGAAAAACTCTCGACTGTTTTAAAACAACTTGAAAACAATATCTATAAAAAAGGCAAATTTAAAATTGACAAAAAAGCGATCATAGATATATTTGATGATTTGGATCAAATTTAATTTTATAAAACTTCTGTAAGAGAGTTTATATTTTGATATGTGCCATTAAGTTGCTTATGATATACTATAAGGAGTATTCAAGAAACAATATATCAAAATCATTTCTTGTAATATTTGCTTAAAAAAATAGGAGAAAAATATGACTATAACATTTGTAGGCTGTGGCACTATGGCAAAAGCTATGATAAAACCACTTATAAAAAAATACAACATAGAGGTGATAGCAAGAGATGAAAAAGTTCTAAAAGAGATGAAAAAGAACTATTGTGACATAAAGACAATCTTGCTTGACCAAAATACAGATATAACAAACAAAAATATAATCTTGTCAACCAAACCAGATAGTTTGGACAAACTCAAACTAAAAGGCAAAGCAGATACTCTATACTCTATACTCGCAGGTACATCGATTGATAAACTCAAGCAAAATATATTAGCAGACAAATATATAAGAGTGATGCCAAACATAGCAGCTATATACCAAAACTCTATGACAACTATCACAGGAGATAGAACAAACAAGCAAAACACTATAGAGCTATTTGAAAATATTGGCGATGTTTTGTGGTTGTCAAGTGAAGATGAGCTTGATATAGCTACAGCTGTTGCTGGAAGTGGTCCTGCATATTTGTCTATCATAGCAAGTGGTTTGATAGATGGGGCTGTTAGTTGTGGGCTTAAAAGAGAGTATGGCAAAAAATTGGTCGAGGGTCTGTTTAAGGGTTTTACAAGGGTTTTAGGATATAATCATCCAGAACTTATCAAAGATGAAGTTACAAGCCCAAATGGCACTACAATAAAAGGGTGTGAAGTAATGGAGAGTGCTAGTATCAGAGCTACCATGACAGATGCTGTCAAAGCTGGATACAATCAAGCAGTTACAAAGAGATAACAAAGGAACCAATATGAAAACAATAGAAGGAAATATGACCTTAACAGGCAAAGAGAAGATAGCCATAATCAATGGAAGATTTAATCATATCATCACAGATAGATTAGTAGAAGGGGCAAAAGATACATTTATAAGACATGGTGGAGATGAAAAAAATCTTGATCTTGTATTAGTGCCAGGTGCTTTTGAGATACCTTTTGTATTAACAAAACTTTTAGAGACAAATAGATATGATGCTATATGTTGTGTGGGTGCAGTAATACGAGGAGCAACACCGCATTTTGATTATATATCAGCTGAAGCTACCAAAGGGATAGCTACTGCTACTATGAGATATGGCAAACCTGTTTCAAATGGTGTATTAACCACCGATACGATAGAACAAGCTATAGAAAGAGCTGGCAGTAAAGCAGGCAACAAAGGTGCTGAAGCTATGAGTACAATTATTGAGATGTTAAGCCTTTACAATAAAATCTAATGGCAACAAGGACACATGCAAGGGAAGCAGTCGTAGGTATGCTTTATGCTTATGAGATAGGCAACAAAGATATCGTCAAACAGATTGATCTAATACTTGAAGAGAAAAAGATACGAAACAAACAAAAAAGGTTTACTGTAGAGCTTTTTGATGGTGTTTTACAAAATCTAAAGCTTTGTGATGAAGAGATATCATCAAAACTGATCAAAAGAGGCATAGGTGACATAGGAGCCGTAGAGAAAGCAATTTTAAGATTGTCTGTTTATGAGATGCTCTTTAGCGATACCCAAAAAGCTGTTATCATAAACGAAGCTATAGAGCTTTCTAAGATATTAGCAAGTGATAGTTCTCCAAAATTTATAAATGCAGTATTGGATAAGATAAACAGATGATAGAATTATGTGTAGCACTTGATATGCCAAGCAAAACTCAAAATCTAAAATTGGTTTACCAGTTAAAAGGTCTTGATATATGGCTAAAAGTTGGGTTAAGAGCATTTGTAAGAGATGGGACAGAGTTTATAAAAGATATAAAAAATATAGACAACAATTTTAAAATATTTTTAGACCTTAAGCTGTATGATATACCAAATACTATGGCTTCTACTGCTTTGGAGTTAGCAAAACTGGATATAGATATGTTCAATATCCATGCATCAAGTGGCAAAATAGCTATGAAACAGGTGATGGATGTTTTAAAAGATATAAAAAATCGTCCAAAAATCATAGCAGTAACCGCACTTACAAGTTTTGATAACAAACTGTTTGAAGATATATATCATCAAAATATCCAAACAAAAGCCAAGCAGTTTGCTATACAAGCATATGAAGCAGGACTAGATGGTGTTGTTTGTTCTGTATTTGAAAGCAAAACTATCAAAAACACAACAAACGATAAGTTTATGACTGTAACTCCTGGCATACGACCATTTGATGAAGTTTCAAACGATCAGTTTAGAGTTGGCAATATAAAAGCTGCAAAAGATGAGATGGTAGATATGATAGTCGTAGGCAGACCTATATATGAAGACAAAAATCCACCAGAGAAAACAAGAGAGATATTAAACAATATCTCTAAAAAAACAAGAGAGATTATATGAAAAAAATAACAGACAAACAAGCATTGGATTATCACATAGGTGGCAAAATAGGAACAAAGATTACAAAAAAGTGCGAAACACAAGAGGATTTGTCTATGGCATATACTCCTGGTGTAGCAGTACCTTGTAAAGCAATAGCAGAAGATAAAAGCTTGGCATATAAATACACAGCCAAATCAAACACAGTCGCAGTGATATCTGATGGCACAGCGGTTCTTGGTTTGGGCGATATAGGCCCCCTTGCTTCAAAGCCAGTGATGGAAGGCAAAGTGGTATTGTTTAAAAAATTTGCAGGACTTGATGGTATAGATATAGTGTTAGATGAACATGACCCAGATGAGATAATCAAAATCTGTAAAGCGATCGCTCCTAGTTTTGGTGGTATAAATCTTGAGGATATAAACTCACCAAAATGTTTTAAGATAGAACAAGAGCTACAAAAACAAGTTGATATACCAGTGATGCATGATGACCAACACGGCACTGCTATCATAACAACAGCGGCTTTGCTAAATGCTTGTTCATTAACAAACAGAAAACTTGAAACTATCAAAATAGTAGTATCTGGTGCTGGAGCGGCTGCTATTAGTTGTGCTAGGATGTATAAAGATATGGGTGTAAAACATATAATTATGTGTGATAGCAAAGGTGTATTAAATCACAAAAGAGAGGATATAAACGAACTAAAAAAAGAGTTTGTCGTCCAAACAGATGCAAATACAGTAGCACAAGCAATAAAAGGTGCTGATATGCTTTTGGGTTTAAGTGTAGCTAGAAGTATTTCTAAAGATATGATAAAAGATATGGCAAAAGACCCTATCATATTTGTTTTATCAAATCCAACTCCAGAGATAATGCCAGAAGAGATAAAAGAGGTCAGAGATGATGCTATCATAGCTACAGGTAGAAGTGATTATCCAAATCAAGTAAACAATGTGTTGGGCTTTCCTTTTATCTTCAGAGGTGCTATAGATGTTCGTGCTAAAAAGATTACCGAACATATGAAAAAATCAGCAGCATTAGCTTTAGCTGCTCTTGCAAAACAACCAGTGCCACAATATATCAAAGATGCATACAACAACCCAGATCTTAAATATGGGAAAAATCATATTATACCAACACCATTTAATAAAAGTGTAAAAGTATGGGTATCTACAGCAGTTGCACAAGCGGCTATTGAAGATGGAGTTAGCGGTACAGATGGGTTTGATATAGCACAATACAAAAAAGAACTTTTGGATTCTATAAAGTAGAGTTTATGCAATTTTTGCTTTTGTTTTTTTATCTGTTTTTGTTTGTTGGTTGCACTTTGATAAAAGATCAAGAGATTATCCATACACACAAGATAGACAAGCCAATAACAAAACCTAAAAAAGTTAATATCAACAAGGATATAACAACAACAACAAAAGTAGTCAAAAATAGCAAAGTGCTAAATATCGCTTCAAAGATGATAAAAGATAGAGTAATTTATCGTGGAGGATGTTGGGATTATATAAATAATGTGTTTGACAAATCTTTAAAAACAGGAGGCAAAAAAACCACTGTTTTTGAGTCAAAACCTCGTGGTCCATATGCTTTAGTTTCTGAATTTCAACCAGGTGATTGGCTATATTTTATCAACCTTTCTTATCACAATGTTCAACATAGTGCCATATTTGTCAGATGGGTAGATATTGATAAAAAAATAGCCCTTATGATAAGTTATCCTGGTGAAAACAAAAGAAAACCAGCAAGATATAGGGAGTATGATCTATCAAAAGTATACAATATCATAAGATATAGTGATAATTAACATAACTTTAAGTTTATTATGCTATTATAATAAAAAAGGCTAAAAATGCAAAATAGATTGGAAAATTTTCCTGTGATGATGTTTACTGTTATCATGGGGTTTAGTGGTTTGACTATCACATATCAAAAGGCTTATGAGTTATTAAACTATCCTCATATCATATCATCTTTTTTAGTTATCGTAACTTCAGTGCTTTTTTTGATTATATCGTTTATCTATATATCTAAAACAATATTTTATACTTCACAAGCTTTGTGGGAATACAACCATCCAATTCGTATCAATTTTTTTGCTACATTTTCTATCTCATTGCTACTGTTTGCTATCATATATCACGATATAAACACAGTAGTCTCTGCTTGGTTTTTTTATATAGGGGCAGTTTTGCATCTATTTTTAACTCTTAGGACAATATCATTTTGGATAGGTAAAAATCAAGACATAACACACACAAATCCTGCTTGGTTTATACCAATAGTTGGAAATGTATTGGTGCCAGTTGCTGGTGTAGGTGTTGTATCAAACTATATTTTGATGTTTTATTTTTCTATTGGTATATTTTTTTGGATTATACTTTTTGCTTTTATTTTAAACAGAATCATATTTCACCATCAATTAGCTCAAAAGTTTTTACCTACTTTGTTTATCCTTATAGCTCCACCTTCTATAGGTTTTATAGCTTATGTCAAGCTCTATGGAACTATAGATATGCTAGCTTTATTTTTGTTTGATATAGGTATATTTTTTACTATTTTGGTGATTTTTATGTATAAACAATTTATTGGTATCAAGTATGCTTTATCTTGGTGGGCTTATATATTTCCGCTTGCATCTATGACTATTGCATCTTTGTTGTTTTATAAACTTACCGATTTTGATGTTATATACTATATGGCAAACTTTTTAATAAGTTTATTAAATATAATGTTTTTTATAGTTTTGTACAATACCATCAAAAATATATTTAAGAAAAATATCTGTATTGAGGAGAGATGATGAGATATATAAAAGTGATGTTGATAGTTTTTTTGGCTAGTTTGGTTTTAATATGGTTGTTTAATCAAACAACAAACAAAACAGTTTCACCAAAATCAAAAAGATTGGACTGTCAAAGCAAAAGCACAACTTTTGAAAAAGTTTATGATAAAAACTTGACAATAGAGGCTCAAGAGTTATTGACAACTGGCAACTATATAATAAAAAGCGAGATTGAAAAATCAACTTATAGTAA
Source organism: Arcobacteraceae bacterium (assembly GCA_029935705.1). GTDB lineage: Bacteria > Campylobacterota > Campylobacteria > Campylobacterales > Arcobacteraceae > B24-G6. The sequence continues at coordinate 6,803 of JAOZJU010000002.1, read as the reverse complement.
GTCTACTTTGTTTGACAATATATCAAAAGAGGATATACAGATGATAACAAAAAAACAAATAGATGAGTATGTAGAGAACCAAACAGACAAAGAGAAAAAACTCTTAGTGTCGTATTACACAAGAGAAAATGACCCAGATGACCCTGGCAAAAAAACAAAAAAAAGCAAGCAGTATGCAGGATATTTAGTGTTTGAGTTTAAGTTAAACAACAAAACAATATATAAAATACAAACTGATTTTAACGATAAAAAAGGTAAAGATATAGAAGATAGAATTGTATGCACAATTAAATCTTTTTTGACAATAGGACATATAAAATAGAACCATCAAGCAACAACAAAATAGCTAACACAAGAGTTCTACTTAAAAGGAGAAAAAATGAATTTTAGAATAAAAAGATATTGGGCATATATAGTAGCAACCGTTGTAGCACTTGTAGTGCCATTTGTTCAAATAGGTGGCAATCAACTGTTTTTGTTGTCATTTGACAAAAAACAGCTTCATCTTATGGGGGTGGCATTTGATATGCAAGAGTTGTATATGATGCCGTTTTTATTGATGATACTTTTTATAGGTATATTTGCTATGACAGCTATAGGTGGTCGAGCTTGGTGTGGCTGGGCTTGTCCTCAAACTATATTTAGAGTGCTATACAGAGACCTAATAGAGACAAAACTGTTGGGTCTTAGACGAATAAAAAACAAACAAAAAGAACCAAACTGGAAAGAACCAAAAAATGCCATAAAACGAGCAGTTGCTATAGTGTTGTGGAGTGGTTTGTCTTTGTTGGCGGCTTCTGATTTTATGTGGTATTTTGTGCCACCAGCTGACTTTTTTGCTTATATGAGCAATCCTATGGAGCATACTGTATTGTTAGGATTTATAGTAGCTATAGCTTTATTTTTAGTATATGATGTTGTGTGGCTTAAAGAGGATTTTTGTATATATATCTGTCCATACTCAAGAGTTCAGTCTGTATTGTATGATGATGATACCTTTCAAGCAATATATCACAATCATAGAGGTGGAGATATATATAAAGATGGCAAAAAGGTTGTATTTGATATAAAAGATTTAGAACAATCACAAGAGTGCACCACTTGTCAAAGCTGTGTTACTGTATGTCCTACTGGTATAGATATACGACAAGGTATGCAACTTGAGTGTATAAACTGCCTTGAGTGTGTAGATGCCTGTACTGTTGTTATGGGCAAACTTGGCAAAGAGAGTTTAGTGCAATGGAGTAGCAGTAGTCATATAGATACTGGAACAAAAGTTAAACTTTTTAGAAAAAAAACTATAATGTATCTTATAGCACTAGGCTTGATTGTTGGTATGCTGTTTGTTATGGGTGGCACAAAAGAGTATATGCTTTTAAATATCAACAAAACTACACAAACATACAAAATAAAAGATGATGGCAAAAGAGTAATAAACAATTTTGTACTACTATTTCAAAATACTCAAAAACAAAAACTCACATACAATCTTGAAGTTATAGGAGATTATAAAGATGTTGTAACTATAGAACGATTTTCACCATTTAAATTAAGTGCTGGCAAACTTAGCAAAAAAGTTATAAGACTATCGACCAAAACAAAGCTAAGCGACAACAACAACAATAGCACCCCTATAACTATAGAGCTAAAAGCATATGCAACAGAAGATCCAAAAGTAGTAGTATACAGAAAAGCTGTATTTGTCTATCCTAGAGCAGATAAAGTTAAAATTGATGGCGAGTTGTTTAAACCACAAAAAAAAGATAAAACAACACAAGAGTAAATTTTGCACGAATACAGTATAGTCCAATCGTTACTTGATAGTTGTGAAGAGATAGCTATCTCAAACAAAAAAAACAAAGTATCAAAAATCACTATCAAAGTAGGGGTGGCTTCTGGTGTGGAGCCACAACTTTTACAAACTGCTTTTGATACTTTCAAAGCAGATACTATGTGTAGTGATGCAGCTTTAAAAATAGATATTCAAAATATCAAAGTGCTATGCCAAAACTGTCAAAAAGAGAGTGAAATTAAAAAGTTTGAATATATTTGTCCTTTGTGCAAAAGCGAAAAAGTGAAACCAATAGATGGTCAAGATATGTATCTTATGAGAGTTGAACTTTAAAAGACTCTTTATAAAAACTATCGATAAAGCTCTCTTGTGTCGATTTTATAACTATTTTTAAGAATATTATGATAGTATTATAAAAAGGTTCTATATGCCAAAAACATGTAATTTGAAGTTTGACGACTCACAAGAGATATTTAAGTTTGACAAAGTAGCAAAACAAACAAACGGTTCAGTGCTATTTAGTTTAAAAAACTGTGTGATGTTAGGAGCGGTTGTAAGCGAACTTGACAATAGTCAAAATGAAAGATGGACACCACTTACGGTGCAGTATATTGAAAAAACATATGCAAATGCCAAAATCAATGGAGGATATCTCAAAAGAGAGGGCAAACCTAGTGATTTTGAGACCTTGACATCAAGAGTGATTGATAGAAGTTTAAGACCACTATTTCCAGATGGATACAGCCACCCTACTACTATTACAGTGATGGTGCTTAGTGTAGACGATGAAGTTGACTTGCAAACTATGGCAGTAAATTGTGCGAGTGCTTCACTATTTCAATCTGATATCCCTATAAACAAAGCAGTTTGTGCTATAAGAGTTGGCAAAATAAACGACAAATTAGTTTTAAACCCTACTAATAGTCAATTAAAAACCTCCACTATTGATCTGTTTTTATCTGGTGTAGATGATGAACTACTTATGATAGAGATGATGTCCAACTCATCTGTTGATTTTATAGAAGCAGATATAGAAAATTTTGTCAAGATTCACAATACAAACGAGATAGATGATGATAGTTTGATAGAGGTTATAAAGTTTGGTATAGATGGCATAGAAACAAAATCAAAAATATACAAAGATGCTTGGCAAACTGTAGCTAAAGATGTAAGAGAAGTTAAGCTAATAGAAGAGAAGTTAGATAAAGATTTACTTATATATATCAAAGAAAAATACCACGATAAGATCAAAGAAGCAGTATCGTATCTATCAAAAAACGAGAGGTCAAATAAGCTAAATCATATAATAGATGAAGTTCTAACAGATGATAAAATTCAACAAGATGCAATAGAAGTTGAAATGATAAGAAGTATGGTGATACATATAAAAAGAGATATTGTAAGAGATATGATAATAAACGAGAACATAAGAGCAGACGGTAGAGGCTTAACCGACATAAGACCTATATCAATAGAGACAAATATCTTGCCATCTGTTCATGGGAGTTGTCTTTTTACAAGAGGACAAACACAAAGTTTGTCTACAATTACTCTTGGTGAAAATAAAGATGGGCAGATGTATGAGATGTTGGCAAACAAAACAACTAAGATAGAAAATTTTATGTTGCATTATAATTTTGCTGGATTTTGTGTAGGTGAAGCTAAACCAATCATGGGAGTAAGCCGACGAGAGTTAGGACATGGCAACTTAGCAAAAAAAGCACTATATCCGACACTTGACAAAGAACACAACGGCACAATAAGATTGGTATCAGAGATACTCGAATCAAATGGAAGCTCATCTATGGCAACTGTGTGTGCTAGCTCTATCTGTCTTAAATTAGCTGGTATGCCTATATCTTCACTTGTAGCAGGTGTTGCCATGGGTGCAGTTGTACAAGATGATCAGGTCAAAATCCTCACAGATATAACTGGACTTGAAGATCATGATGGAGATATTGACTTTAAAATAGCAGGCACAAAAGATGGCATAACAGCTATGCAGATGGATATAAAGTTAGGTGGTATCAAGATAGAACACCTAAAAACTGCTATATATCAAGCTTCAAAAGCAAAATTAACCATACTAGATATTATGGAAAAATCAACCAAAGATATAGTCCCAAGCGAAGCTTTGCCACTTTTTGAACAGTTTAAAATAGATCCATCTAAAATTATGGTAGTCATAGGAAAAGCAGGGGCAACTATCAAAAAGATTATAGAAGAGTTTGATATATCTATAGATATAGATAGAGAAAGTGGTCTAGTCAAACTAAAAGGTGATGATCAAAACAAACTAGATAAAGCAAAAGACCATATCGTATCTATAAGCAACAATAGCGACAGAAGGCCAAATATAAACTTTGAAACAACTTACAACATAGGTGAAGTTTATAGTGGCAAAGTTGAACGAGTGGTTGATTTTGGTGCATTTATCTCCTTGCCAAAAGGTGGTGAAGGGTTGTTGCATATATCAAAAATAGCTTCACATCGTATCAACAATATCCACGATGCTATAAAAGTAGGCGATATAGTAGATGTATTGCCAATAAAAACATCCAAAGATAGAATAGAATTAAGCAAAAAAGGTATATGATGATAAAATTTTTATTTGTTTTACTCTTGTTTTATAATAGTCTGTTTGCTATATTTGAAACCAAAACAGTTGATATAATCAGCACTACAAATAAAACAGCTACTATAGATCAAGGCAACTTAAGTATAGGTCAAACTGGCATAATAGTCCACAAATATAAAAACAACAATAGCATTATATTGTGTGATGCAAAAGTGATTGCTTCAAACAACAATAGTTCTAAAATAGAGTTTATCAAACTAAAAGATAGCAAACAATATACATATGCCACAACCAATTTAAAACCACAAAATCAAGATAAATTTATACTAAATCATCTATATAAAAATGTTCTTATCATAGCTCCGAATTTAAAAACTTACAATACAATTAAAGCAAAATTTAAAAAACAAGTTTTTTTATCGAGTGATATTTTTGCCTCAATTTTAAAAGCAAATAACAACCCAACTCCTACAAAAAAAGATTTTCAGGATTTTTGTCGTTTCAATTTTATTGGTTTGTTGTTTGTTTATATAAAAGATAGGCTTTATATAGTTGATACAAAAAGTTTCAAAACTATTAAACAAATAAAGATAGCTATAGATGCAAAAGAGAAACAAAAACCTTTTTACTCTTTGGTAGAAAATATAGAGAAAAATCCACTTAAACTGTTTGGTCAAAGTGGTATAGGCAAATATGATGAGTATTATACAAAACTATTAGGAATCTCAAATGTTAGATAAAAAAGATATAAAAAAACTGCAAGATATAGTAACAAAAGAAAACATAAAAACAGACAAAGCTCATCTTATAGCATATTGTTATGATGCTACTAGAGAAAGGTTTGAACCAGATGCTGTGATATTTCCACGAGATGAAAAAGATGTTCAAGATATTTTAAGATATTGCAACGAAAAAAGAATAATTGTAGTCCCAAGGGGAGCTGGTAGTGGATTTACTGGTGGTGCTTTGCCAAGTAGTGGTGGAGTGTTGATAAGTTTTGAAAAACATATGAACAAACTTCTTGAAATAGATAAAAACAATATGATAGCAATAGTGCAACCGGGTCTTATAAATATGCAACTACAACAAAAAGTAGAAGAGGTGGGACTGTTTTATCCACCTGACCCTGCGAGTGAGAACTACTCTACAATAGGTGGCAATGTCGCTGAAAATGCAGGAGGTATGAGAGCTGCTAAATATGGTATCACCAAAGATTATGTGATGGCAGTTGAAGCAGTATTGCCAAATGGCAAACTAATAAGAGCTGGCAAAAAAACCATAAAAGATGTAGCAGGATACAATATCGCTGGAGTTCTTGTAGGCAGTGAAGGCACTTTGGCGGTTATTACTAAAATAATCTTAAAACTAATACCAAAGCCAAAAATGAAAAAAACATATATGGGAGTGTTTCCAGATGTTTCAAAAGCTATGAATGCTGTATTTAAGTCACTAAGCAGTGGTGCTTCGCCTGTGGCTATGGAGTTTTTGGATAGTTTAGTCATACAAGCTTTAAGAGAAAAAGGATACAAAAGTTTATTAAGTAGTAAAGCAGGAGCGGTGCTTATAGGCGATGTAGATGGCAAGAGTGAAGATGAGATGGATATGGAGTTAGAGATATTAAAAAACTCTTTTAAGGAAAATGGATCTTTGGATTTTGTAGTAGCAAAAGATGAAGAACAATCAAACAACCTCTGGCAAGCAAGACGAGATGCTTCGCCTAGTGTTATGGTATATGGAGAGTTAAAGCTAAATGAAGATATATCAGTGCCAAGAAGTTGTCTGCCTGAAGCATTGGAAGCTATATATAAAATTGGTGAAAAATACAATTTTAAAGTGCCTTGTTTTGGACATAGTGGAGATGGAAATATACATGTAAATTTGATGGTGCCAGACAAAAATGACAAGATACAAGTTTCAAATGGACACAAAGCAATTGAGGAGATATTTCAACTTGTTGTAGATATGCAAGGCACTTTAAGTGGCGAGCATGGTATTGGCCTATCAAAAGCTCCATATATGGGTATAGCTTTTAGCCAAGAGGAGATGGAGCTTTTTCGTGCGGTGAAAAAAGCTTTTGATCCTAACAATATACTAAACCCTTTTAAAATGGGATTGTAGAAACTAAAGGCATATTCAAATAGCTTTCAAGAGAATCTTTTGATTTTTAACTACTGCTTAAAGTGACATATTGTTTTTGTCTTATTGTGAGGCTTTTCAAAGAGAGTGATATCGTATCATATAAGGTTTGCTTTGCTATTGTAGGAAAAAGATATTTTAGATAAATTTCGTCTAAAAATCAAACTGTCTGAACGAAAGTTATATTTAGAGCCAACTCGTTTTAACCTTGCGAGTTTGTGAATTTTTTAAAGGCTTTTGATTTTGAAAAAGAACCACGAGCGATAAGATAAGTGACTCCAAAATGTAAACCTAAAA
>JAOZJU010000052.1 GCA_029935705.1 Arcobacteraceae bacterium | reverse complement strand
ATCAAGGAGCACAAATGAATAAAAAAATAAAAAAATAAAAAAGGATATTTATGACAAAAATGGGAAGAAGAGAGTTTGTATATATGATGGCAGTATTAGGTTCAGCACCAGTATTTGCAAAATCACACAGACGAATGCCAGCTACTAAAAGTAAGCTAAATGATTATTATAAACTAAAGCCATTTGGCAATGTAAGGTTGTTGCATATGACTGATTGTCATGCACAGCTTAAACCTGTCTATTTTAGAGAACCTAGTGTAAACTTAGGTTTTCATGGAAACTATGGCAAACCGCCACATATCGTAGGGGATAAACTGCTTGATTATTATGGTATCAAAGGCAACAAACGACTTGAGTATGCTTATAGCTGTGTCAATTTTGAAAAACACTCAAAAGCTATGGGTAGAGTTGGTGGATTTGCTCAGCTTCAAACAGTGGTTAATTATCTAAGAGATAGTTATGGCAAAGAGAAAACTCTTCTAATGGATGGCGGAGATACTTGGCAAGGTAGTTGGACTTCACTTCAAACACGAGGTCAAGATATGGTAGGTGCTATGAACGAATTGGGAGTTGATATATGTGTAGGACACTGGGAGTTTACATACAAAGCAGCTGAAATTCACAAAAATATCAAACTTTTAAATGCAGAGTTTTTAGCACAAAATGTATTTGTAAAAGAGGATGCTCTGTTTGATGGTAGTCCTGCTTATGACGAGGATAGTGGATTGGCATTTAAACCATATACTATCAAAAACCTAAAAGGAGCAAGAGTCGCTGTAATTGGCCAAGCATTTCCATATACTACTATAGCAAATCCAAAAAGATTTATACCTGATTGGACATTTGGTATCAAACAAGAGGAGCTTCAAGAGCTTATCGACAAAATAGAAAAAAAAGAGAAGCCAGATGCTGTGATACTTCTGTCACACAATGGTTTTGATGTGGATCAAAAATTAGCTTCAGTAGTAAGTGGTCTTGACTTTATTTTAGGCGGACACACTCACGATGGTGTGCCAGAAGCAGTGCCAGTGAAAAACAAAAAAGGCACAACTTATGTATGCAATGCAGGAAGCAACGGCAAGTTTCTAAATGTGCTTGATTTGGATATAAGAAAAGGCAAGATAAAAGATTTTAAATTTACTCTATTGCCTATATTTTCAGACCTAATACCAGAAGATAAAAAGATGAAAGCATATGTAGATAAAGTGAGAAAACCATATGCCAAAAAACTAAATGAAATCATAGCAACCACAGATGATACATTGTATCGACGAGGAAACTTCAACGGAAGTTTTGACCAAGTTTTGTGCGATGCTTTAAGAGTAGTCAAGGGTGCTGATATATCGTTAAGTCCTGGATTTAGATGGGGTGTATCTGTGCCAAAAGGACACAATATCACATTTGATGATATAGCGACACAAACAGCTATGACCTATGCAGAAACCTATATAAGACCTATGAAAGGAAGTTTAGTCAAGGATATACTCGAAGATGTAGCAGACAATCTGTTCAATCCAGATCCATTTTATCAACAAGGTGGCGATATGGTGAGAACCGGTGGATTGTCATATACTATTGAGCCTAAAAAAGGTTTTGGCAAACGAATCACAAATCTAAAGTTAAGCAATGGCAAAGCAATTGACCCTAACAAAATGTATAAAGTAGCAGGCTGGTCAACAGTAAATGGCAAATCAGACGGTGAACCTATATGGGAGACAGTAGTCACATACTTAAAAGATGTCAAACATATCAAAAACTTAAAAATAGACACACCAGATATGATAGGCATCAAGGGCAATCCTGGTATCTATTAAATAGAAATCAAGAGATAAATTTTAAGGCAAACAACCTTAAACTCTCTTGAGTAGTTCTATTTTTTAAGAGTATTTTATATAGTTTTAAAAAGGAGAATATATATGATAAAAAAACTTATGGTTGTTTTGATACTTGTTTCAAGTTTGTTTGCGAAGATGGAGTTTAGCGAACCTAAACCATCGTTTGAAAATCCGCGAAAATGGCTTGTAAAACTAAACACAAACGATATAAAAAAAGTTAATCAAACGATCGATACTATAAACAATGTTCTAAAAATATATCCAGATACTACACTAAATATAGTAGTAGTAGCTTATTCAAAAGGTATGAGAGTTCTTAAAAAAGATTATGACAAAAAAACACTATCGAGAGTTCGTTCGCTTATGGAGTATGGGGTTGAGTTTGTAGGTTGTGTCAATACTATGGATAGTATGCACTGGAAGAAAAAAGATTTTATAAACGACATATCATATGTGCAAGCAGGTATAGCACAGGTTATTGAAAAAGTAGCAGGAGGCTGGTATGATATCACACCATTTTAAAAAAACAATATTTTTTGCTCTGTTTTTGACACTATCATCTACATCTGTGATAAATGCAGAGCAGTTTAAAATATACACAAACTATCAAGAGGCTTTAAAAGTAGCAAAAAAATCAGACAAAAAACTTATGATGATGCTTCACTCACCACACTGTCCGTGGTGCCAGAGAATGAAAAAAGAGACTATAAGTCAAAAAGAGACACAAAAGTTTATAAACAAAAACTATATATTTGTATCTTTAAATAAATATACAGATGATTATCCAAAAAAGTTTGAGACAAATATGATACCAACTGTATTTTTGATAAACAGCAAAGATGAAAAAGAGATTTACAAGATGTTAGGCTTTCAGAGTGTTGAGAGTTTTATAGATGAAGTCACATTAAGCCAGGATCTGTAGTCATTATGAGATATATAGCTATATTGGTTTTATTCTCTTTAAGCTTCAATTTATATGGTGAAGTTTTAAGAAGTGATAAGCTGGTTGAAAAAACACAAAAAGAGTTATCAAAAGTGACCATAAACACAAAAGAGTTAGTCTCGTTGTTGAAAAAAGAGCCAAATACAAAAATAATTGACATAAGAACAAAAGCAGATATAGTAGCAGATGGTGGATTTATCAAAGCAAACAAGGTTGTAAATATCCCACGAGACAAACTTGAGTTTATCATAGCAGATGAAGTAGATGAAAATGAAAAGTTTGTGGTGCATTGTCTAAATGGCCACAGAAGTGCATTGGCATCAAAAAGATTGAAAGATATGGGATACAAAAAGTTGCTTTATTATAAAGGCAGTTATGAGGCATGGCAAAAAGAGAAACTCCCTACAAGCTCACTTGACAAAGATATAAACTCTTTTTTATACTCAAAAGTCAAAAAAGTAGCACACAATATATATACATCAATAGGCCGAACATCACCTTCTACTTATGAAAACAGCGGACACAACAACAACTTAGGTTTTATCATAGGCAAAAAATATGTATTTGTTTGGAATGCTGGTGCGAACTATCTCTTAGCAAAAGCTTTTCACGAAGAGATAAAAAAAATCACAAATCTACCAGTTCGGTATGTGTTGCTTGAAAACTCTCAAGGTCATGCTATGTTGGGGTCAAGCTATTGGAAAGAGCAAGGAGCTAAAATAGTAGCACATAAGATTGCAAAAGATGAGATAAAAGTCAAAATGGCAGACAAAAGATATTTAGAAAAAAGAAAAGCAAGAGTCAAAGATAAACTTAGTTTTACGAAAATTGTCCTACCAGATATCGTATTTGAAGATAAAAAACTGTTTGACTTAGGCGGCATCAAAGTAGAAGCAAACTATTTTGGATATGCTCATGAGCATAGCGATATAGTGTTGTGGATACCAAAACACAAAGTTGTATTTGCTGGGGATATTGCATTTAACCAACGGTTATTGCCTATATTTGAGATAACACAAGTGCCAAAGTGGCTACAAGCTTGGCAGAAGTTTGCTAAACTTGATGCAAAGATTGTAGTACCAGGGCATGGAGATGTGACAAATATGAAAAGAGTCACAAAATACACAAAAGATTATTTAGTATACTTACAATCAAATATCCAAAAAATCATAGATGATGGCGGTGACCAAACAGATGCATACAAGATAGATATGCATGCATACGAACACTTAGACACATACAAAGAGTTAGGCCTTCAAAATATCGGCATACTTTTTAGACAGATGGAGTTCCAATGAAAAATTTAATCATAGTTTTAGTTTTTGTTTCAACTATTTTTGCGACTGGTTTAAAAACTGATTGTGAAAAAAAATCAAACTTTTTATATATAAAACCAGAGTGCATACAAACATATACAGCTATAGGGGAGCAAAAAAACAGTTTGATAGTGTTGCTTCACGGTATGTGGAAACCAGGTGCAAATGTGATAGGCATATATGGAAGTTTTGCTGAAGATCTATCTATGCAGACAGACAAAACAGTCGTAGCTATAGCACAACCTGGATACAGTGGCTCATCTACATATAAGTTTGAAGCTATTATGAAAAACAAAAAACAAACAAAATCAAAAAAATATTTACAACTATTGTCAAATATATTTAAACAATTAAAACTCAAACACAAAGCAAAAAATCTCATAGTAGTCGCCCATAGTGCTGGGGCATCTATGACGACGAGTATTATGACAAAAGAGAAAAATCTAATCCAAACTGCTGTGTTAGCAGGTGGCAAATATAAACACATAGATATAAACAAGTTAGAGAAAAAAGCAAAATATATATTGGTATATGGCGACAAAGACAAAATCTCCCCACCAGCTTTTAGTGTTGATTTTCACAAAAAACTAAAAAATAAAAATTTTGATACTGTTTTGATGGTTATTAAAGATAGTGGTCATGCTTTTTTGGATATGGATGATAAAGTTGTAGATATCTTAACAACTATACCATAACTGTTTATAGAGGGGTTGTTAAGATATCATCACTTTTTGTATGAGTCCATTTGCCATTTTTCTTATCTATGTATTGAAAATGCTCATTTGTTAAGTTCCCTTGAATGCATACTTTTTTATATATCTTGCTATTTACTCTTTTTTTGCCAATAGCTTCAACTATCGTTGCTGGTCCTGTAAGCTTATAAACACTTAGTTTGTCTCTTTTGCCTTGAACTGCATCTTGTATATTTTTGATAGCTATTTTGATAGCTTTTTGAAGTATAGGACTATTTGCTTTTGATGCTAAAAAATAGTTTGTATATATATCTCGTCTTGGCACGACAAACAACTCTTTGGTGGTTTTATCGCCTAATATCTTGCTAATTGGCCATACAAAATGCCCGTCCATATCAAGATATACACCACCTATCTTGTCAAGCACAAACATTCTCCAAAAGTCTGCTTTAGATGCTCCATCTTTTAGATGTTTGTATGCTTCTATTGTTTCTTTGTCGCCATTTTCTTCAATAAAATTTAGACAATCTTCATTTGAAAAATATCTATACTCATAACCCAAACTAAAAACTCTATTTAAACAGTAGTTAAGATAGACAGGCAAGCTTACCATATCTGAGTAGTTTGTTTGCCAAAGTATCTTTGGTATTGTTGTTTTTTTGTTGTTTGGTATGAGTGGGTCTTTTTGTTTTGGTATTTTAAATCTATATTTTGGAAATATGAAGTGAAATATATAGCCTACAAGTTTGACTAATGCTCCTACGATTCTTAACAATCTATTTGATACAATCTCCATATATTCTCCTGCTATTATTTATAAGATTTGATAAAAAATTTTAGCTCAATATGATCGTCAATTTTTTTAAATACTATGGGATAATCTACGGCGAACCTATTTTTTGTTAGTTGGTCTACGAGATTGTAAAATTGTTTTGGATTTTTCAAATCTGTTTTGATATAAAATTTGAGATGATCCTCTTTTTTGGAGATAAGTTTTAGCTCACTACTTGCTGGAACAATTTTTTTGATAGAGTTTTCAACTTTTATTTGATCTAATTTTCTATTTTTGCCTTTTATGTAGTAGCTTTTTGCTATTTTATCAGTTGATTTGATTAGGATATAGAAATGCTCATTTTGTTTTTTGAGTTTTTTTGTAACTGTTTTTTTGTATCGTTCTTGTAGTCTGTTTTTTAATATAAATGAAAATGACTCTTCATGTTTCATAAGAGCATATATTTTTACTCCATTTTTGTATAGAAAAAATTTTTGCAAAGTTATATCATCTGGTATTATATCAAAATGATTTTTGATTCTTTTTTTGATAATTTTATTATAACTTTTTACACCTACTTGTGTTTCAAAAAAATTACCAGTATATTTTGTGATATAACTACTGTATGGAATATCAATATTTTTCA
>JAOZJU010000051.1 GCA_029935705.1 Arcobacteraceae bacterium | reverse complement strand
CAAAGTTGATATGGTAGATATATTTAGAAAACCAAAAGTGATAGACGAGATAGTTAAAAGTTGTATAAAAAGAGGCGATATCGATGTGGTATGGTCACAAATAGGCCTCGTAAATAACGAAGCTATGAAAAAAGCAAGAGAACACAACATAAAAACAGTGCAAAATATATGCACCAAACTTGAGCACAAAAGGTTAGTATGATATATGTAGCTATACATCTAGTGCATATATTTTCAGTATTTATATATGCTGGTTTTTTAATCACAGACAACTTAATACTCATGAGAATGAAAAAAAATCTCTCAAATGAGAACTATATCAAAGTTCGTTCATATTTTGCATCCTACACAAAAGCTTTGGTGCCAAAAGCATTGGTCGTAGCAGTGATAAGTGGAGCATACCTATTTTATGTAAATTTTGGGGATATAAAAGGGGAGTTTTCAAACTTTCAAATACTCCTTTTGATAAAGGCATTTTTAGGTGGTTGGCTTGGTTTAAGAGGTGTTTTACAAGTATTTTTTGGCATACAGCCTTTTGTATTCAAATCTCATATTTTGCCTTTTGTTTTTATCATCTTGATCATCTTTTTATCTCAACTTATGTTTGTGGTTTAAGCGAATTATGATAAAATTACTAAAAGAGGCAATATGATAGATATAAAACTTTTACAAAAAGATTTTGAATTTTGCAAAAATTCTCTTCAAAAAAGAGCAGTAGATGAGAAACTTTTGGCAAAATTACAAAAATATAGTTTGCAGTTGAAAACAAAAAGACAAACAGTTGAAGATATACAAGCTACACAAAATAGACTCTCATCTTTGTTTGGCGAGTATAAAAGAGAAAACAAAGACACACAAGAGCTTACTGTCAAGATAAACAAACTCAAAAAAGAAAAAATAGCTTTAGAATATGAACTTAAAACTGGTGAAGAAAACCTAAACAATATCTTATATGAGATTCCAAACTTTCCAGACGATATAGTCCCACACGGTGTAGATGAAAACGACAATATCGTGATTGAACAAATTGGTTCAAAACCATCTTTTGATTTTGAACCAAAAGCACATTGGGATATTGGCAACATAACACAAGAGCTTGATTTTGTTCGTGGGGTTAAGTTATCTAAAAGTCGGTTTGTAGCTACTACAGGCACTATAGCTAAGCTTGAAAGAGCTTTGATGAACTATTTTTTGGATTTTAATACAGATGCAGGTTTCAAAGAGTGGTCAGTGCCACTTATGGCAAACAAGCGAGCACTTTTTGGCACAGGTCAATTGCCAAAATTTGAAGATGATCTGTTTAAAGTTGAGGGTGAAGATCTATATCTTATACCGACTGCTGAAGTCTCTCTTACAAATCTTTTTAACGATGAAATAATCTCAAAAGATAAACTGCCTATGCTTTTAACCTCTTGCACTGCTTGTTTTAGAAAAGAAGCAGGAAGTGCTGGACTAGATACAAGAGGCATGATAAGGCTACACCAGTTTAACAAAGTTGAGATGGTAGCTATAACAACACAAGAAACATCAGATGATATATTTGACAAAATGGTAAAAAATAGTTGTGATATCTTAGACTCCTTAAAACTACCATATCAAAAAGTTCAGTTGTGTTGTGGGGATTTGGGGTTTAGTGCGAGTAGGACTATTGACCTTGAAGTTTGGTTACCAGGACAAAAGAGATATACAGAGATAAGTTCAATATCAAACACAAAAGATTTTCAAGCAAGACGAGCAAAGATAAGATACAAAGATGGCAAGAAAAACCAACTTGTACATACTCTAAATGGTTCAGCACTACCTATAGGCAGAACCGTTGTAGCTATCATGGAAAACTATCAAAACAAAGATGGCACCATAAATATACCTCAGGTTTTACAAAAATATCTATAAAATTTAAAACTCTATTTTTTATTGCACTTTTTGTGATATTTGCTACAAATACCACATCTTTGTATTTAGATTTTCTAAAATTAACTTCTCAAGAGATAAATTATGGCCTATTTAAAACCAAAAATATATATGACAAAAACGACTATATAGTTTTAAAATTATCAAACAACGATATAACCTTTTGGACATCTATGCCAACAAACGAACAAAATATATCTATAGGGGATAATCTATATTTGTATTATTTTACAAATAAGATAGATTTTTTCTCTTATATAAAAGGTTTTTATACCAAATCTTTTGATATAGTCAAACAGCAAAAAGAGATTGAAACTTTCGATAAAATCAAAAACCATATAACCAATCAACACGAAAATCCACTAATATCACAACTATATAGTGCTATATTTTTATCTACTGCTATATCCAAAGAGTTAAGAGATATTTGTGTAGATTTTGGTGTATCTCATCTTGTGGCTATCAGTGGATTTCACTTGGGAGTTTTGACATTTATTTTGTATTGGTCAGTTTTTATTTTATACAATTATTTTCACAAACGATATTTTCCATACAGAAATATAAAGTTTGATATAGTTGTTTTTAGTTTTTTTGTGCTTTTTTTGTATCTTTATTTACTAGGAATCGTGCCATCGCTTCTTAGAGCATATGTCATGGGAGTGTTTGCTTTGATACTACATAGATCAAATATCAAAATAATATCATTTTATTCTTTATTTACTATAGTTGTTATTATATTAAGTTTTATGCCATCTTTGATTTTTTCTTTATCTTTGTGGCTGTCAATATTTGGGGTATTTTATATATTTTTGTTTATCAAATATTTTAGCAAACAAAACAAAATTTTTCTTTTTTTCTTTTTCAATATCTGGATATATTTAAGTTTGTCGCCTATTATATTTTATATATTTGAAGTTGCATCGATTCATCAGCTTTATTCTCCGATAGTTTCAATACTATTTTCAGTTTTTTATCCTCTTTCTTTGTTTTTGCATATTATTGGATTTGGTGGTTTGTTTGATGATATGTTGCTGTGGTGGTTTGAGATAAAATCAACTATTTTTGATATAACTATCAGTCCATATTTTATCGGTCTGTATCTGCTAGTCTCTTTGCTCTCTATCACAAACAAAAAAAGCTTTTGGTTGTTAAATATCTTGATGATAGGAAATTTTATATATTTTTTAAACTCTAATATCTAATCCAAGTTTGAGTTCTATACAAAAACATTATATATCCACGAACTTTAAGTTTGCCATTTTCAAGCCATATTTTACACTTATAATATTTGCCATTTTCAGGGTCAAGTATAGTTCCATTTTCATATATGTCACTATTTTTTGTCATATTTTCTAAAATAATCATACCCAAAAGTTTTTTATCTTTTTTATCTTTTTTGCAATTTTTACATATCATATCTGGATTGTTTGGGTCTTTTTTTAATATCTTTTTTATTTTGCCAAAATATTTTCCATCTTTTTTATATATTGATACTATTGATTTTGCTTTGCCTGTTTTGTCATCAATTGTTTTCCAGCTACCTACTATACTATCGTTTGCCATCGATACTGTCGCTAATACTGCCACAGCAAATATCCCTACTATCCATCTTTTCATCTTTTTGCCTTTTATGTTTGAGTGCAACCTATTGGCTTTCTCTCATGATTTTTGATAAATTTGTTTATTGGTATACTATTTGCCATCTCTTTGACACAATCCATAGGTGTGCAAATATCGTTTGAATTTACGAAATGCTCTTTGTGATGGTTTAGAGTATCAAAATATTGTTTTATTTTATCAAAACTTTTTTTCACTATTGGACTACTTTAAACTATCTTTATAAGCTTTTAAGCTTTGTTTCTCATAACTGTTTAGCTTTTTTTTATTTTTCATATTTTGTTTATATATCGTTTGACCAAAAAGTCGTGGATAAAACTGTCTGTTTTTGTTTATAAAGTTGTATTTACCTACTGGTATATTTGCTTTATACGATACAAGCTCTTTTTTTGTTTTGGTATCCCATACTATTATCTCACCATCTTTTTCATACAAACTAAGATATGCAAGTTTGCCATCGCCACTATACTCTGTGTGTATATATTGTTTGTTTTTTCGTGGGATTATGACTCTTTTTTTATATGTTTGTTTATCTATCAAGATCAGCTCGTCGCTTCCATTGTCTGCCCAGAGATATTTTGTATATGGGTGAGTTTTTACAAAAAATCCATCGCCACCTGTGTTGATCTGTTTGACTAACTTCCAGTCATACATCTGCCACACAGTTACATAAGGCTTTCTTATATGCGGAGTAGCAAAATAAAACTGCCCATCATTATACCAATATGTAGCACTAAAAAGATGTGGCATACCCTCCATATTTTCTTCAAATACTGTTTTGAAGTTTTTTAAACTCAACACTTTCATAGTTTTGCCACCGCGAGAGGTAGCGATGATAAAATCCTCAAAAGGCTCTATAAAAAAGTCCTCTATGGGTTCATCTATTTTTATATATTTTATCTTAAGAGTTATAGTATCCAACACTCCTACAATAGCTTTATCTCTATATGTCCACATAGCTTTATCTTTGCTATAGAACTCATACAAAGCACTCACTTTGCCTTTTAGTGGCACTACTTTTTTGGTTTTCATAGTTTTTGTATCGGATATTACTAACTGTTGTGGCAACAAACAAGTAGTTAGCAAATTTTTGCCATCTTTAGATATAGATAGATTTCGTAAATTTATACATGCTCTTATCTTTGGTTTTCTTTGTCCAGTTTTCAACGAATATTTTTGAACCCAGCCATCCCTTGTAGGCACAAATATAAACTCGCCATAATTTTCTTTGTTCATAGTGTATTTGATACCTCCGTGAACATGGTCTAAGTGAAATTTACTTAATATTTTTTTACCCTCCATGACCCAAACCTTATCGCCCTCTCTCTCTACGACTGGAAGCACTTGTTCTATATTTTTGATATTGAGTGGATCTACTTTATCTTTGAAAAGAGTTAAGCTTTTTTCTATATCTTTTTTACTCCACAATATATCTTTGCTTAGAGGTTTTTTGATATATCTTGATATTTGAAGTAGCTCATATGGGTTTAGAAACTCATATTTTGGCATAAGTGTTTGTGGGAAGCCATTTTTTATCTTTTTTGACAAAACTTCAGCAGAGTATTTTCTCAAACTCTTTTTAGATAATGGAGGACCAGCTAGCCCTATTCTATCTTTATGATGACAAGTAGCACAATGTGTCATATATAGTTTTTTGCCTATATCTACTTTGGGTAAAGCCTCAACCATATGAGCACTCGCTCCATCTACTGCAAAAATATTGCCAACTAAAATTAAAAACAGTAAAACTATTTTCATAAATCTCCTTTATTTTCTGTCAATTATCATCAACAATACAAGCAAAATAGATGCAAAATACAATATATACTCAAAATAGTGTTTTATTTTGATATATTTTGAATTTTTTATATCTGTTTTTTGACTTTTGTCTATTATATCATATATATCTTTCAACCTCTCTTTAGTGTTTGCTTGAAAAAATTTCCCATTTGTTTTTAGAGCAATCTGTTCTAAAACCTCAGCATTATAATCACTACTATTGCCAATACCTATAGTATATATTTTGATCCCTTGTTCTTTTGCTTTATCTATAGCTACATCAAGTGGCACAGTGTTTGCTGTATCAAAACCATCTGTAAGCACTATGGCTATTTTGTTTTGGTTTTTGCTATTTTCAAATAGTTTTGAACTTAAAAATATAGCTTCATAAAGTGCAGTTTTCAAGTTGCCCACAACTCCTACTTCAAGATATTGCAAAAGTTTAAGTATGGTTTGTTTGTCGTATGTAAGAGGGGATGCCACATAAGCAAAATCAGCAAATATACTTAAAGCTATCTGATCTGCTTCTCGTTTTTTAATAAAATCGATAAGTATCTCTTTGGATATGTTAAATTTGTTTGATTCTCTCATACTTCCGCTTATATCAAATACAAGCGATATCTCATAAGCTTTGTTGTTTTTAAACTTTATCTCATCTTTTTGGACTGGAGTAGATAGTGCAGTTGATATCAATACTACAAAGAAAAATTTAACCAACTCTACAAATAGATATTTTTTTGAAGTTATGCTTTTTAGCAACTTCATATTTGAAAAATATATTGTCTGCTTTTGAGTTTTGCAAAATTTTAAACACAACAAATATACAACTATGATAAGAAAAAAGAGTGGATGCTCAAAAGTTATCATAAGCACTCGTTTATATATCTTTTTATTTCTGTTTTTATTGTTTCATCAAGTGGTGGTGGGTTTTTTTGGTATTTGTATCTTTGTGTTTGCTCTACTAGTTGTGTTCGTCTTTTTTCAAACTCATCTTTTAGTGCAATCTTGCTATATATGGTAAAATTATATACTATCTCTTTGTCGCTTAAAAGGTTGAAATCAAGAGCTTTTAAGTAGTTTATAGCTTTTTGTTTTGTGGTTAATTTTTGCTTTTTTTTGTATTTAAGATATAAAAAAAATTACAAAAAAGCTATGATTTCTAGCAAATATATTATATAAAAAATCCAATTA
>JAOZJU010000050.1 GCA_029935705.1 Arcobacteraceae bacterium | reverse complement strand
TGCAGTTTGTTCTGTAACATTTCCATCGGCAGCTTTTGTAGCAGTGATAGTAGTGGTTCCAGATGCTACAATAGTAACCAACCCCCCAGTTGCATCAATAGTAGCGACATTTGTGTCACTTGAATCAAATGTGACAGCTCCATTTCCATCTCCACCAGTAGGATTAACTGTAAAAGCTGCATCGCCAACATTTTTTGTGATATTGCTACCGATACTAAATTGTGTTGCATCTGCTACATCCCCTTCAGCCGCTTTTGTTGCTACAGATGGATCTTCATCTGTATCCATGCCACATCCTGCAAATCCTGCAAATGCAAACACGATAATCGTTAGTTTTAAATATTTTAATAATTGTTTCATAATTTTGTCTCCTTTAAATTATAGTTTGTATGTGATACCAAAAAGTATCCCAGGGCCTGTAGTGGTATCTGCATCTGTTTTGAGTCCATCAAATGTTTTCTCGCCACTCATATACATAGCATCTATACTGATCTGTCCAAATGCACTAAGTTTTCGTGACAAAGGCATACCAACATTGATACCAATTGGCAGTACATAACCATTTTGTTCAAAATCGTATTTGTTGTTTCCTGCACCAGTTGCTTTGATGTTTTTCATCTTCACACCTATAAATGGAGCATAATAAAATGTATTGTTTAGTTTAATACGACTTTCGATATTTGCTCCAGCTTCTAAGATAGTTGTGCTTTCCAAAAATTCATTGCCACTGTCATATTCATATGAAGAGCCGCTATAGCTTGACACATATGGTGTGATATATAGACTTCTTTGACCTGCTATTGGTGGCAATGCTATATTTGCTCCAAGTGAAAAACCAATATTTGTAGGTGTCGATGATATATCTTTACCTCCTATTTTGTCGATAGTAAAGTTAGTAAAACCAGCACCTACAATGATCTCTGTAGCACCTTTTCTGGTTTTGTGCAATCTACTCTCGCTTCTTTTTGATTTTGATTTAGTGTATTTTGCTTTTCTACACTTTTTGTATGCTAAGATCTCTCTTTTACATCTCTTTTTGCTTTTTTTAGCTTTGTAACACTTGATATACCTCTTTTTTTCAATCTTACACGAACTTGCCGCTTGTGCAGTGACTGATAACAACGATACAACGATAGCTATAAAGCTCAACTTATAAATTAGTCTCATATTTCTCCTTTTTTGTCCCACATTTTAACACAACTTGCTTAAAGATAGCTAAAATATACTAATAAATCGGGGCAAATCTCTATAAATCATAGATGATATATATATATGTTTAAGCATTTTTTAAGTTTGTTTGATGGTTTTATCATTAAAGCTTATTTGGATATGATACAAAAAACCAAAAGGTAGATATATGGATATACTATTAGCAGAGGATGATTTGATATTTGGTGAAAGTCTCAAAAACTTTTTAGAAACAGAGGGATTCAAGATATACTGGGCAAAAGATGGTCAAATAGCACTTGACAATGCCAAGCTAAAACAGTTTGATCTTTATTTGTTTGATATCAATATGCCTATGATCGATGGGTTTGAACTTTTGAAAAAGATAAGGTCTTATGCCGATAAGACACCTACTATATTTATAACAGCTAAAGATGATACAAAATCAGTTGTAGAGGGTCTAAAAATAGGAGCTGAGGATTATATCAAAAAACCATTTGATACAGATGAACTATTAGCAAGGATAGATAAATTAGTAGATAGAAACACTACTATAAGATACGATAAAATTCTATTTGATACTACAACAAAAGTTTTGAAAATAGATGGTATGACTATACACCTTTCACCAAACGAACACAAGCTTTTTGTGATGCTTATCACAAATATTGACACCCCTATAGATACAACCCAACTAAATATCGCCAAAAGCACCATAGCACTATATGTCAGCAAGTTTAGAAAATTGGGGCTTCGTATCTGTTTTGTAAAGACAGGTATATATATGTGTGAGAGTTTCAATTCGCTTATACCA
The DNA here is from genome assembly GCA_029935705.1 of Arcobacteraceae bacterium. Lineage (GTDB taxonomy): Bacteria > Campylobacterota > Campylobacteria > Campylobacterales > Arcobacteraceae > B24-G6. The sequence continues at coordinate 4,585 of JAOZJU010000050.1, read as the reverse complement.
GTAAGAAAAAAGAGAAAAAAATGAAAAATAGTTCATTTTACAAGATATATTTTGGCTATTTTCTTTCTATGGTTTTTTTTGTGTTGGTATTGGGGGCATTGTATTTTGAACAACAAAAAACAAATATCTACCAGCAAGCTACTATGCAGATGTATCAATATTTTTTAAAACTTCAGCAAAATAAGTTCAAATATCATCAAGATGGTTATGCTTATGAGATGACTGTATGTGTAAATGTAGATAGCAATTTTCCTGTCAAAATAGCAAACAGGTATTATAAAGTGTTTTCAAACTATTATACTATATCTATAGATGCCAAACTTATAGACAAAAAGATTGACGATGCTTATGATTTTGTATTTAAGATAAAATTGTTTCTCATAGTGGTCTTTTCTTTGATCAGTTATCTGTTGGCATACTTTTCGCTAAAACCTATGAGAGATACCATATCTCATCTTGATAGATTTTTGGGCGATTTGATACACGATATAAATACTCCAATAGCATCTATACTCTTAAATACAAAAATGTTGCAAAAAAAGGATACAAAAGGAGAGTTGACTGCCCAGATAGATCTCATAAACAGCAGTGCAAATCATATAGCATCTTTATACGATAGTCTGAAAATACTATTGAGCAAAGATATCAAAAAATCAAACATCGATTTGCTAAATATAGTTCAAGATATAGTCAAAAGATACAAAACTATATATCCACATATAGAGTTCAAGATAGATATAAAAGATAAGATAGTATATACAAATAAAGAAGCTATCATAAAAGTGATTGACAATATAGTATCAAATAGTTGCAAATATAGCATAGATACTAAACCCTATGTAGATATAAGTTTAAAGAGTCACAAGCTTTGTATCAGTGACAACGGCAAAGGCATAAAGTATCCTCAAAAGATCTTTGAAAGAAACTACCAAGAGTATAAAAATAGTGGATATGGTATAGGAGCGGATATCGTGCTTAGAGTTTGCGATAAGTTAAATCACAAAATCCAAGTGATATCAAAGATAGGTTTAGGGACTACTTTTTGTATTTGGTTAGAAACTTCATAAGAAGCTTTTTGTTGTATCCATAACCTTGCTCAAGCACAGATGAATTTTGAGAGTGTATCATCTTGCCATTTTCATCAAGAACAAAAAAGTGCGGAGTGGCTTTCACATCTGGAAATCTTTTTAAAAATTGTTTTGATTTTTTAGACATACCTTTACCAAAATATACACGAACTACTTCAAAGTTGTTGTAAAATGCACTCTCTACATCTGGATTGTCCTCAAGATAACCCTCATAGATGCCACACCACTTACACCAGTCTCCACCGACTTCAAGCAAGATATTTTTTCCCTCTTTTTTAGCTCTGATCATAGCTTTTTCTAAATCTTTTTGTGGTTCGGCACTTGAATCAAAACGTACACTATACGACTGTAGGTCATCTTTGTCTACTTTGATCAAAAAATCCTTGATCTGTGGATATGTTAAAACCCCCAACAATACAACTATTGTCAAACTCAATGATATGATTAAAAAATTATTTTTCATATTTTCCCCTTTTTTTAGCAGTATATCATATTTAGCTGAAATTAAGGCACTTACATACCATAGAAAGTGAAAGTTTCATCCTTATATCCAGGAGTGAGTGCAAATATTTTGAGATTTTACTTCAGCAAAAAGTTTCTGTGAAAATCTTAATTTTATTTTAGCCTTTTATTGACTATAGGTTTTTTTGGTGCTGTGTTTATGATTTTTAATTTTGCCAATATATTTTTCCTGCTCACCAAACCATAGTATGTACTATCCGAAGTGCCGCCTATCACATCTCCCATGATAAGATATTTGCCATTTGGAATCTTTCCTTTATATGTTTTTAGTTCATATTGGAGCATCTTTATCTTTTTTTCACTTATATCATATGGTAAATTTTGCGAATTTTTTATTATTTTTTTATTTATATATATGTTGTATCTATTGTTCTCATTTTTTAATATATCAAAACTATCACCTTGAATACCCTTAACTATCTTACTATAACTTATTTTTTTGCCAAAACGAAATAGTATCAAATCTTCTCTTAAGATAGCATTACAATCATAATAGTTAAAAAGAGTCATAAGTTGATCTCCATTTTTTACCATAGGATATAGCGAATTACCACGAACTAAAAGTTTCTTTTTTAGTTTGACACAAGACATATTTTCTGATATATTATCATCTGTTTGCTGTTTGCTTTTGTTTTCACACCCGATAAGCAAAATAAATACAGCAGATAGAAATATTTTGATACAAAATATACCTATACTATTTTTGATACCTGTTTTCATCTTAATCCTTTTTAGTTGTATGCAATTTACTACAAACTGTATTTTATCATAAAACTCTTAAACAAATAACTTATTGATAAAAAGTATTGTTTTGGAGCAAGAGCTTCTTATGCAGAATAAAAGTTTAGTATCATATGGGAGTAGGACTTTCTCAAGGAGAAGAGAGTTTTTAAATATTTTAGTAGCTTTTTATCTAATTTTAGGTTTTGCTTTTGTGTCTCTTTGGAGTTCAAAAAAGTATCTGGCATTATTTTTTAAACCAATTTTTGCTTTATTCCTGTTCTATTGGTTATACAAGAATTCTTTTATCACAAAAACTCTATGATAATAATCTTTTGGGATAAAAAATAACTTTAATAATCCAAAATGATTTCTATACAAATCTCTTTTTAGTTTGAAACTATTAGCAAAACAAAATATACCATAATAAGAATTTATCACAGACAACATATCATTTAGTATTAAAATATCAGGTTTTAGCGGTGGTTTTAAATTGCCACTTTTAAATTGTTTGATTAGTTTTGATTCACCATTTATTTTGCCACAACTGTATTTCTCTGGTTCAAATAAAAATTTAAAAAAACACAATCTATTTTTAAAAGATTTTACAACCCTATTTCGTACCAATGTATAATCTTTGAAAATAATATAACCCAAAAAGTTGATCCCTTTGTCTATTTTATTTAAAACTACTTTTTTTGGATGTAATTTTAATCTTAATTTATCGAATAAAAACTTATCTATTTCATCTTTATATTTATTTAACTCTTGTGCTGTATTTCCCAATATGACAAAATCATCTACATATCTTACATAATTTCTGATCTTTAGTTTATGCTTAACAAATTGATCCAATTCATTCAAATAAAGATTTGAAAAAAACTGACTACTCAGAGATCCTATTGGTAAGCCTTTGTTGTTGCTAATATTGAAAAGTGATTTATGTTTTGGTATCTGTTTTAAGAGAGTTTTATCTCCAGATAGATAAGGCATAGGCTCGATTACATTTTGCATAATTATTTTTTTTGCAAGTCTCCAATACCATATCTTTTTGTCTCTATTTATATCTAGTGATTTTAAATGTTTTATAAGTATATCTATAAGTATATCTTTATCAATAGATGGAAAAAATGAATCAATATCTAACTGAATAAAATATCTATTTATCGGTTTTTGCATCCAATTTTGTAGCCTTTTGATGGCCTTATGTGTCCCCTTTTCTTTTCTGTTTGCATAACTATCATATATAAATCTTTTATCTATAAGTTGCACAAGCTCATCTATCAAAATATGTTGGACTAATCTATCACTAAAATTAGGAGCAAATATCTCACGAATTTTCGGATACTGGACAACAAAACAAGAAAATCTACTAGGTTTATATTTGCAATTTTCTAACTCATTTGACAATATCTCTATAATATCAAACAAATTTAACAATACTGTTTTCTTTTGTGTAGATCTACTTGTTTTGTTGTATGCTTGGATTAATCTTTCAGTAAAAATTGTTGCCACTTTGTCGCTTGTTTACTTATAGATATTATTCTTTTTGATAAATTCGCATAAAATCCATTTGATATAAACTTCATCTGCCAACCCAATAAAAAATATGTTTTTACGACTTCTATTCTACCACGAATATCTTGTAGCAATTCAACTGATTTTTGTCCGTTTTTTTCATTTTTATTAAAATTTACCATAGTGATATATCTCATCATAACAGATAACTCATCTAAAATATTTTCACCAATAGTTATACGAAAAAGTTTTGGCATATTTCCATGAGCTGTATAATATTCTCTATACAAGATAAGTGTATCTGCAAATATAGGAGGATGTTTGTAGTCGTTCATCTAAAAAGAACCTTGATTTTTTGAAATGTTTCTCTAACGAACACAACGAACTGAACCGCCCGTATTGTTATAATTCGCATTGCTCCAATTGCCAGGACTGACCGAATGACTTGGCGAATTGAATTTCAGATAATACCCACGATCAGTGGTCGTAAACCTTACGAGATGTATTTGAACTAAATTTTATATTGTAAGATCACTCTGACAATACAAGCACAAAGAATATCTTTGCTACAAAATACTAACGAAACTATCGATAGTGTCAAATACCACAAACATTTCACACCTCTTATCTATCGCCTTAGCTCAAGATACCTAAAAGCGATTTGTTACCAAAAAAATTTTGGTAACAAATGAAATGTGTCTAACCATATATGCTTAACTGAAAAAATAAAATTTTCA
>JAOZJU010000049.1 GCA_029935705.1 Arcobacteraceae bacterium | reverse complement strand
AAGCTGGAGCTTGGGAACGAGATAATATCATTATTATATAAATTGTATCTAGGTGTTTTTATTGCAGAGGATTGGAATAAACAATAAAAATTCACACTACTATAGAAGTGAAACTAGTTGCTTCTGTTGTAGTTTGCACCATCGCTTACAGTATCACAGGTGCTCTTAAGAGATTTTGGATATACTCTACTATACTATCAAAAAAGTGAGAATATCATGTTCATACCAACAACAAAACAAGAGTTAGAGGATTTAGGCTGGAGTGACGAACTAGATGTAGTGCTTGTAAGTGGCGATACATATATAGATAGTCCATATAGCGGTATGGCAATAGTAGGACAGCTACTGCTAAGTTGCGGATATAAAGTAGGTATCATAGCACAACCTGATTGTAAAAATAGCACTGATATATCAAGACTGGGTGAGCCAAAACTATTTTGGGGTGTGAGTGCTGGGCTTGTCGATAGTATGGTAGCTAACTATACAGCACTAAAAAAGTTTAGAAACAGCGATGACTTCACACCAGGCAAAGTGAACAACAGACGACCAGATAGGGCTACTATGGTATATACAAATACTATACGAAGATATTTTAAAAACACAGTGCCTATAGTCATAGGCGGTATAGAAGCGAGTTTAAGACGAATAGCTCACTATGATTTTTGGTCAAATAAAGTTCGTGGCTCTTTGCTGTTTGATGCCAAAGCAGATATACTTGTATATGGTATGGCAGAAAAAAGTATCATAGAGTTAGCAAATTATCTAAAAGAGATAGACCAAAAAACAGATCAGAAGTTGCATATATCGCAACTATCTTTAAATCATATAAGAGGTATATGCTATATAGCCAAAGAGCCAATTATAAACTATATTTTGCTACCAACTTTAAAAGAGTGTCAAGATAAAAATGACAAAAATAGTTTTATAGATATGTTTCATATATTTTATGACAACAATGACCCAATCACCGCCAAAGGAGTTTGCCAAGAACACAACGGCAGATATTTAGTCCAAAATCCACCACAATTTTATATGAATAGTAGTGAGATAGACAAGGTATACAATATACCATACAAAAGAGAGGTGCATCCATACTATGCCAAGCAAGGAGAGGTGAAAGCTATGGAGACTATACGGTTTTCTATCACTACTCATCATGGGTGTTATGGCGAGTGTAACTTTTGTGCTATATCAGTGCATCAAGGCAGAACTATAAGAAGCAGAAGTGAGAACTCTATACTAAATGAGGCAAAATCATTTACAAAAAATAGCAAATTTAAAGGTGTCATATCCGATGTGGGTGGAGCAACTGCAAATATGTATGGCTTTGAGTGCGACAAAAAACTTGCCAAAGGAACATGTGACGATATAAGATGCACAGGTCACCGTATGTTTAACCCAATGAAATTTTACAAACCAAAAGACAAAGAGTATAAGATATGTCCAGTATTGAAACCAAACCACAAACGAAACATAAAACTACTTCAAGATATACAAAATATAGATGGAGTCAAAAAAGTATTTGTAAATAGTGGCATAAGATATGACTTGATAAATGAAGATGAAGATTATGGCAAAGAGTATCTAAAGCAAATAGCCCACCACCATGTAAGCGGACAGATGAAGATAGCACCAGAACATAGCGAGAACAATGTGTTGAAATATATGGGCAAACCATCTAAAAATATCTTGACAGACTTTAAAAAAGATTTTGACAATCTTAGCCAAGAAAGTGGCAAAAAACAGTTTTTGACATACTATATGATAGCCGCACATCCAGGAAGCACACAAAAAGATATGGAAAAGCTAAAAAGATTTGCAAATGCCGACTTGAGGTTAAACCCACAGCAGGTACAAATATTTACACCTACACCATCTACATACTCAACTTTGATATATTATACAGAGCTTGACCCATGGACAAGAGAGCCTGTATTTGTAGAAAAAGACCCTATGAAAAAACAAAAGCAAAAAGATGTAGTAACCCAAGGTTATCGTAAGTGATTGTAAAAATCAGTGCAAAAAGATTTGGATATCTTCATATCAAAAAATATATATCATCCACTTCGCCTACAACCTTTTTCAAGATAGTATAGTTTTGTAAAAATTTAAGATAGTTTTGTGATTTGCAACTTTTTTTGCTCACAAACAGCACTATCATATCTATCTTCTTTTGAACTTGTTTTAACATATTGAATCCACCCTCAAACATAACAAAATTTTGCTTATCTACTAGAGCTAAACTATTTGATATATGGACGGTTCTGTTTTTTACAGTAAATAGTTTTATAGTTTTATCAAACTCTTTTTCTCTTGAGTATATGAGTATGTCAGGATTGTTTGTTTTGTTTTTTAAAAATCTAGTATCAACAGTAGGGCGGTCAACTCTAACAGTTTTGCCACCTAATACAACCAAATCTGTTAAACTTCTATATCTATGTACTATCTTAAGTGAGTTTTTAGATGTGATATATCCGTCATCTATACTGCCATCTTCTCTCATAGCTAACTTGAAAAAAGAAAAACTCTTTTTATGCCACAAAACAAATGGTAGCAAGAGTTCTTTTGCTTGTTTTTCGCAAACTCCTATAGATATATCTGCTTTGTTGTTTTTAAGCATCTCATATCCGCCAGTTGCTTTTTGGTTCGTATCTTTGGTGCCTATAAATATATCTTTGAATTTTAAAGTTTGTAACAACATAGCACAAGATGGAGTTCGCCCTATATGAACACAAGGCTCCAAAGTGACATATATGCTAAGATTGTTGAAGATATTGTTGTGATTTTCAAGTAGATAGTTTGTGATTTTTACAGGATCTAAAATAGTTTTTAAGATACTGTTTGGGTATTGCTGTATATAAACATCTTTGATGACATCAAGTTCTGCATGATTTTGACCACATCTTTGGTGTGCTTTTATAGACAATATTTTATCATCTTGTCGTATCAATGCTCCTACTGCTGGGTTTGGATATGTCAATAGTTGATATTGCCAAGCTTTATCTATAGCTTTGGTCATATAAAAGTTATGGTAACTTTTCAAAACTATCCTTTAATATCTCAAGCTCTAAAAACCTATCAACTTTTTGATTGTATATCTTATCTTTTTCTTCAAACTCTAAAGATAGTTTGACTAAACCTTTTTTTTCATGACACTTTGCATCTTGCATACATCTTTTTAGTTCCTCAAGTATAGTTTCAAGCTCGTTTATCTCATCGGGTAAATTTTCAAGTTCTCTTTGTTCGTTGTAAGTGAGTTTGGTTTTTGGTTTTGCTATTTTTGAGATGACTGGCAGTTTTTTTGGTATATTGTCGCTAAATCTTTTGATATCTTTTAGCTGTTTCTCTAAAGAGAGATACTCACTATATGGCTGATAACTCTCCATAAGTTTACCATCGTCTGTCCATACAAAAAGTTTTTTGGCTATCTTGTCTACAAAATACCTATCGTGTGATACAAATATCAAAGCACCCATAAAAGAGGATAGATACTCTTCTAATATATTTATAGTAGGTATATCCAAGTCATTTGTAGGCTCATCCAATATCAACAGATCCACCTTTTTTGTAAACAAAAGTGCTAAAGCTACTCTATTTTTCTCTCCGCCGCTTAATACTCCTATCTTTTTATCAAGATACTCTTTAGGAAAAAGAAAATTTTTAAGATAGCCGTATGTATGGATAGTTCGGCCATCATTTAACTGCACCATATCACCACCGTTTGGACAAAATGTTTCAAGTATAGTTTCATCATCTTTTAACATATCTCTTTGTTGGTCAAAATAACCCACTTTAAACTCACCACGATATATCTCGCCACTATCTATACTCTCTTTTTCAAGTAGTATTTTTAGCAATGTTGATTTTCCACATCCATTTGGACCAACAACCGCTATAGAATCTTTTTGCAAAATTCTTGTGCTAAAGTTTTCTATAAGTTTTTTGTCGTTTATCGATTTGGATATATTTTTTAACTCAAATAGCACTTTTCGTTTTGATATGTTTTGAGTAGAGTTAAACGACTTTTGCTCTCTTTGTAGCTCTATCTTTATCTTGTTTATTTTAGATGGATTTGTTTTTAAAAACTCTTTTAGTTCCAGATATTGGGCTTTTCGCCTTTCGTTTCTCTTTCGTCTAGCAGCTACACCTTTTTGCATCCATGAAGCTTCTTGGACCAATTTTTTTTGAAGTTGGTTTTGTTCTTTTTGCATATTTGACAAAAGTTGTTCTTTTTGTATTAGATAATCCCCATAACCACCATCAAACTTTCTTAAAACTCCATCATCTATCTCTACTACATTTGTAGCTACATTGTCTATAAAATATCTATCGTGAGAGATAAAAAGCAAAGTTGTATTTTGTTTGTTTAAAATTTGTTCTAAAAACTCTACCATATAGACATCAAGGTGGTTTGTAGGTTCATCAAGTAGCAGAAGATCTGGTTTTTTTAAAATAAGCCCGGATAAGAGAACTCTTTTTTGTTCGCCACCGCTTAGAGTGTTTATGTTTTTGTCTTTTAACTCTTGAAGTTTAAACTCATATAAGATTCTGTTAATTTGGTTGCTAATATCCCAGCCATTTTTGTGGTCAAGAAAGTTTGTGATATCGCTATGTTCATCAAGTAAAGTTTTGTTTTCAAAATCGTTTTCAAGCATTTGGGATAACTCTTCGTGTCTTTTTATCGCTATATTTATCTCATCGAGTTGATTTTCTATAGTTTCTATCACTGTCATATTTTTGTCAAATATAGGGTTTTGGCTCAACATCTCTATCTGTTTTGAACCATCTATTATCACTTCACCTGTATCTGGTTCAATCTGTTTGGTGATGATATTCATCAAAGTTGATTTACCTTGACCATTTTGACCTATGATTGCTATCTTTTGACCTTCAAGTATAGTAAAATTGAGATTTTTTAGGATATATTTTATATCAAATTTTTTCGTTATGTTTATTAGATGAACCATCAGACGATGCCACCTTTTTTTAAAATTTTCTCTTTTACTTCTTTTTTATATCTTGAGTTGATAAACTTTTTGAGTGATTTGATTTGCCATAGATGGTGGTTTTTGTTTTCAAAAGACAATTGTCCTTTGTGTCCTGCTATTTTGGTGGTCAATATATCATCACAAAATCCAATATCAAAACGATAAGCAACTCTTAACCACATATCAAAATCCTCGCAAACGACAAAACTCTCATCAAACAAACCAACACTATGAAATATCTCTTTGTGTATCATCACTGTAGATGGCGATATGTTACAGCTATCCATACATAAAGTAAAGCAGTTGCCAAAAGGTTTTTTATGTTTTGGTTTTTGTGGTACTATCTTGCCATCTCTTAGCCATAGTTCATTTGTGTGTGAAAATTTTATATCTTTATATCTTTTATGAAAATTTGTTTGTATTAAAAGTTTGTTTTTTTGCCAGATATCATCACTATCTAAAAAAACAACCCAATCATATTTGCTTTGAATTATGCCTTGATTTCTTGCTTTTGATACTCCTTGATTTTTTTGCCATATATATTTGATATTTAATCTATCTTCAAAATTTTTGACAATATCTTTTGTAACATCTGTCGAACCATCATCTACTACTACTACCTCTTGGGGTTGATATGTTTGTATACATAGACTATCTAAAGCAGTAGATAAAAGTTCTGCTCTGTTGTATGTAGGGATGATGACAGATAGTTTTATAAGACAATCTCTTTGTCTATAGTTATACCAAAACCTTGAATTGAGTGAAATATATGTTTGGATTTGTTACTAACAATTAAGTTGATATTTGATATTTGAAGTTTTTTTAATATCAAAGCACCTATACCAAAATCTTTGGTGATATCATCTGCTATTTGTTTATGGTCCATAAATATCATCACACCGCCATTTGAAGATAAAAAATTCAAACTATTTATCATATAATCAAACCTGCCTTTATCAAACAACAGCTCAATATCGTATGAGACTGGATGAAACTTCACATTTTGTATATTTTGTTTGTTTCCAAACAAGATAGCTTCATGAGTATTGTTTAGATGGTCTTTGAAAGTTTTTTTGATCACATCAAAACCAAAAAAATTGACCTTTTTTTCATCTATTTGTTCTACTAATGATTCGTTTGCTAATCTATATGCTACTATATCAGAGATATACAATTGTTTCAAGTTGTGTTTTTTTGCAAAAATATCAAGGTCATCTCTCCTTGCCATAGTGCCATCCTCTTTCATAATCTCACATATTACCGCTTCTGGTTTGATACCTGAGAGTTTGCAAATATCTACAGAACCCTCTGTATGTCCTGTTCTTACTAATACTCCACCATCTTTGGCTATGAGTGGAAATATATGACCAGGACGAACCAGCTCAGTAGCTTTGCTTATAGGATTTGCCAATATCTTTATAGTATCGTCTCTCTCCTTTGCACTGATACCAGTCGTGGCATTTTTACAATCTACCGAGACTGTAAAAGCTGTTTGATAAGATGAGTTGTTTGATGAAACCATAGGATTTAGTTCTAATTGGTTTGCTGTTTTTTTTGTGACAGATACACATATCAAACCTTTAGCATGAGTTGCCATAAAATTGACTTTTTCTGCAGTGCTAAAAGTAGCTGCATAAACCAAGTCTCCTTCATTTTCTCTGTTTTCATCATCTAGCATTATTATCATATTGCCTTTTTTAATCTCTTTTATCGCTTCGTTTACTCTTTTTATTGCTGACATATTCTCACTTTTTTGTAAAATTTATTATATTATATCATATTTGGTTGATATTTTAATCTTTTTTTGGTATAATAGTCAAAATTTAGTAGATTTTACATTTTGGGGTATCGCCAAGCGGTAAGGCAGTAGCTTTTGGTGCTACTATTCGGGGGTTCGAATCCCTCTACCCCATCCACAACTTGTCGCGGAGTAGAGCAGTATGGTAGCTCGACGGGCTCATAACCCGTAGGTCATAGGTTCAAATCCTATCTCCGCAACCAACCACAA
>JAOZJU010000048.1 GCA_029935705.1 Arcobacteraceae bacterium | reverse complement strand
TAAATCCAACCAACACAGCAACTCCAGTTACAAGTCTCCAACCCATAGCTTGTGTGTACCATAAAGTATCTTGAGCTATGAAAAATGCATCCCATGTAGCACCCATAGATGCTCGCTCAACCAATACTTGCTGATATCCAGCAACTGTAAGTGCTACGGTCATACCCAACATACCTACATTTAGTAGTACCAATGCCATCTTGCTATCAAATGTCATTCTCATTCTTTTGATGCCGTTTGTTCCTTGAACTGCTAAATAAAATATACCTATAAGTATAGTCGCATATGCTCCAAAAAATGCCAAGTGTCCGTGGGCACTTGTAAACTGAGTTCCGTGAGTATATATATTGACTTGTGGTAAAGTGTGGAAGAATCCCCATATACCAGCACCTAAGAAGTTACCAAAGGCATTGGCAAAAAACCAAGTCAATGCAGGAGTGTTTGCTATAGTAGAATCTTCGCCTCTCTCTTTTGCAGCACCTTGTTGTTTTCCCCAGTCATATGTAACATGTATAAACATAGCTACAAGTGGTAGTGGCTCAAGTGAGCTAAACAAAGCTCCTATCTCCCACCAGTATTCAGGTGTACCTATCCAAAAGTAGTGATGCCCTAGTCCTAATATACCAGAACCAAATAGCATAGCGACCTCTATCCAAAGCCACATCTCTACTATCTCTCTTTTTGCACCGATGATTTTGATCAAACCATATGCAGCAAATACACCAACAAGAACTTCCCAAGTAGCTTCAACCCACAAGTGGATTACCCACCACCACCAAAATTGATCCATAGATATATTGTCTGTAAACCATATTCCAGCTAAGTATAAACCAACCAAAGCAATCATATCTGCCATAAGGACAGTGACTATGCCAGTTCGTTTGCCTTTGATAGCAGTCAAAAATACATGCAGCAAAAATCCTACAAGCACTACAGCTATACCTATATCAGCCCATCGTGGAGCTTCTATATACTCTCGTCCTTCGTTTATAAACCAAATACCTACATTTAGTCCCATAATCTCAGTAGTAGTATCACCATATTGTATTAATATATAAACCAACACAACTACAGTAACTGCAGCAGTAAGCACAGCAAAACCAAGTTTAGCCAAACCAACTCCTACTACTTCTATGCCTGTCTCATCTGGCAGCATCCAATAAGCAGCTCCTACCATAGCATATACCATCCATAATACAAGAGCATTGATATGCACCATTCTTGCAACTGAAAAATCAAAAATCTCAAAAAGAAAACTAGGATAGATAAACTGCACAGCAGTTATGATACCCATAAGTAGTTGAGCCCCAAAAAGCACCACTGCTACAGTAAAATACCAAGTAGCGAGCTTTTGTCCTTCCCATTTTAAACTATTTGTCATTGGTTACCCCTTTTTTCTCTTAGAGTTGTATCTTTTTTACCAAAGTTTCGTGGGAAACCGTTGGTATCAATTGAACTCATATGTTTCAAAAATGCTACTAAACCTTTCGCCTCTTTTTCAGTAATACCAAGATTTGGCATAGCTCTTTGATGCATAGCATTTCCAGAAGGATCCATCAAAAATTTTGCAATTCCTTCCTCTTTTGTAGCAGCACCCAAAAATGCAACATCGTCCCATTTTGGATCAAGCCAAGCTTTGGTCAAATCTGGAGCATAATAAGCACCGTTTCCAAGCAAAGTGTGGCAGTTCATACAGTTTTTAACTTGTGAAGCTAATTTACCTATATGTAATAGTTCGCCAGCTTCCTCTTCACTATAATCATCTCTACCAAAAAATTTCTCTTTTTCGCCAATCAATGGCACCTCATGACCTCTTTTTTCACTAAATTTATATTGAATGTTGTAGTTTATAACAGTTGGTCCTGGAACCCTCTTTGCTACACCATTGTTAAGATCATTATCGTTTCCCATTTGGATTTGACCCAATGTGTCAAATGTAAGCCAAATAAGCAATACAGCTGAGAAGCCTGTTACCCATCCTGCTGATCTCATCCAAAATCTATTGTCTGTCCATACAGACACAGTTCGTTTTGACATCTATTTTCTCCTTTTTGTTTTATTGTTCATATCGTTGTTCACTTCTTTGGTTTAGATAATAATACAGATGTGGAAGCACAAGATACCCAACCATGGCTATCATAAGAACTTTTACTGTAAAACTATCTCCACCTAAAGCATTTATCACAAAATATAAACAATATGTCTGGAGTACCCAAAAGATATATGCAAAAGGCATATATATACTTTTGAGATAACCCATCTTTACCAATGTGTAAATTGCCACATAAAACAGCCCAAATAATAAAACAGCAGAAGAGGATAAAAAGATAGGAAGAAACATATCCAAAGGTATCTCTGGCAAGTTTAAAAACGGTGCATCTAACTCTATCATCTATCATCTCCTTGTTGTCTCACTAAAATGGAACTCTACATTCTACTACATTTTGCTTAAATTTGACTTATAAGAATTATAATTTGGGATAAAATTTACTAATTTGTATTTTTAAGCCAATCTTAAGTTTAAGAAACTTTTGGTACTATCGCTAATCGAAGGAGTATTTTGTGATATACAATAAGATTGATTTTAATCTAAAAAGAGTGCTTATCACTGGTGGAGCTGGTTTTGTTGGCTCAAATATAGCTTCATATCTACAAACAAACTTCCCAAAGTGCGAGATAGTCATCGTAGATAGTTTTAGGGCACAACACAAGTTTTCAAACGGCAATTTGAAAACTTTGGGGCATTTTAAAAACTTATATGGATTTGCAGGCGAGCTTATAAGTGGCGATATAAACGACGAAAAACTACAAACAACCATAAAAGAAAACTACAAGTTTGATTATATATTTCATCAAGCAGCTATATCTGATACTACTGCTAAAGAGCAGGATATTATGATAGAAACAAATGTAAACAGCTTTCAAAAACTACTTGATATAGCGATAATACACAATGCAAATATGATATATGCAAGTAGTGCAGCGACATATGGTTCAAGCGATATATTTGAAGTAGGATACGAAAAACCATCAAATGTGTATGGATTTTCAAAGTTGATGATGGACAATATCGCTATGAAATATATAGCAAAAAAACCAAACATATCGATAGTAGGTTTACGATATTTTAATGTATTTGGGAAAAATGAGTTTTTTAAACACTCCACATCTTCTATGGTGCTTCAGTTTGCATTGCAGATATTAAGCGGCAAAACACCAAAACTATTTGAAAATAGCGACAAAATCAAAAGGGATTTTGTATATATCAAAGATATAATTCAAGCAAACATACTATCTTGTGACCCTAAAAAAAGCGGAGTGTTTAATATAGGCACAGCAAATCCAAGAAGTTTTGAAGATATAGTAGATATTCTTCAACAAAAACTACAAATCAACAACGGCAAAGAGTATATCAAAAATCCGTTTGTCAAACAGTATCAGTTTTATACAAAAGCAAATATAGATGATGCTATCAAATATCTAGGATACAAACCAAACTTCTCACTTGAAGATGCTATAGAAGACTATATAAAAGATATAAAAGATATATATAAAGATGAGGTTCAAATATGAGAGTTTTAAGTGGAATACAACCATCAGGAGAGATACACATAGGCAACTATTTTGGTATGATAAAACCTATGATAGACCTACAACACACCAACGACTTGTTTGCATTTATCGCTTCATACCATGCTATGACTTCAGTGAAGCAAAGAGATATTTTAAACAACAATATATTTGATGTAGCTGTAAATTTTCTAAGTCTTGGGCTTGACCCAGCCAAAGCGACATTTTACCGCCAACACGATGTGCCACAAGTCCTTGAGCTCTACTGGATACTCTCTACATTGACACCTATGGCGATGCTTCAAAGAGGACATAGCTACAAAGACAAAGTAGCTAAAGGTATCAAGTCAAATCATGGGCTTTTTTCCTATCCTGTGCTTATGGCAAGTGATATATTGCTTTTTGATACACATACTGTGCCAGTGGGTAAAGACCAAGTCCAACATATAGAGATGTGCCGAGATATGGCCACTACATTCAACGACAGGTTTGGCGATATATTGAAAATACCGCAGATAAAAATAGAACAAAACACTCAAATAGTATCAGGCACCGATGGAGCCAAGATGTCAAAAAGCTATAACAATACTATAGATATGTTTGGCTCACCAAAACAGCTAAAAAAGCAAGTGATGAGTATCGTAAGTGATAGCAAAGGACTAAACGAACCAAAAGAGTATGAAAACTGCAACATATACAAACTATGTGAGCTTTTTATGAGTGAAAGTGAGCTTGTGGTATTGCAAGACAGATACAAAAGCGGCAAAGAGGGTTATGGGCATTTTAAACAAACACTACTTCAAAAGATAGAGGAGTATTTTCAAGAGTTTAGAAACAAAAGAGAGTATTATCTCAAAAACAAAGATGAGGTAGAACAGATACTTCAAGATGGTGCAAAAAAAGCAAAACAAATAGCCACAAAAAAGATAGAAACAATTCGACAAGCAGTAGGCTTGGATTGATGTCAAAAAGTCATGACACTATAGCCAAACGACTTGCTTTGATATTGACAAAACTCAACGATGGAGATGAGTTTAGTATAGATGAACTATCCAAAGAGTTTGGAGTATCTACTCGCACTACATCACGAGACCTAAACGAAAGGTTGGCATTTTTGCCTATAGTTAAAAAGTGTGGCAAATACTCTTTGGAGCCATACTGTTTGGGCAAACTAAGCTTCAAAGATATCAAAAATTTTGCTACTATTAGTGGCATAAGGCAACTATATCCTGCTATTGACGATGAGTTTATAGCAGATATACTAAATATCAAAGTAAATAAAGCATATATGATAAAAGGCTACAAATATGAAGATACGAGTGAATATATAGAGCAGTTTCAACAAATAAACCTATCTATCCTCAAGCGGTTTAAACTATCGTTTATATACGATGAGAAACAAAGATATGTCGATCCATACAAACTTGTAAATATCTTTGGTATATGGTATCTTAGTGCCGATGAGAACAACAAGCTTAAAACATATAGTCTCACAAAGATAAAAGAGCTAAAAGTCACAAAGCAACTGTTTGAACCAAACAAAAAATTTCAAGATATCATAGAGAAAAACAAAACAGTATGGTTTAGTCAAGACAGTATAGAAGTTTTGCTTGATATCGATATATCTGTTTTGCCATATTTTCAAAGGCGAGACCTGCTATCAAACCAAAAAATCAAACATATACACAAAGAGTATTTTGAACTTACCGCAACTGTATCATACGAAGAAGAGATACTCAAATTTGCAAGATATTGGATACCTCATATCAAGATAATATCACCCGCTACACTACAAGATAAGTTAGAGTCACAGCTTGCTAAGTATCTAAAAGAGCATATTTAACTCCAGCTTCAAAACAGTATCTGCTAAGATTGAATCTATAAGCTATATCTCAAATACAATCAAAGTGCATCTTGCACGATAGTGTCATCAACTTTTGTGCTATATGGTGGTTTGTTTTTCTGATTTCATATTTCATCTGTTTTGTCTCGTGGCATATATCTGTATCTTGAAAAACTTAAAAATAGATTTTATTTTGATACAAATGCCTGTAAAACTTTTTTAATGACACCACCTGTCAATCGAGCATGTTATAATACGAAGTCGCAAAGACAAGAAAGGATATATATGCTACCAGTAGTATTAGGAGCAGTGGCTTTAGGAGCCGTAGGATATGGTATAAAAAAATGTTTGGAGGATGATAAATGTTCGCAAAAAGTAGAGGATAAAGTCTATGAAACAAGTGAAGCATTTACAAAGTGGGTAGAGGAGATAGAGGAGAAACTACACTCAGATGAAAAGTCAAGTGCTAAGCACAAAAGCGATAGATCTGCTAACAAACGACCAGAACATATAAAAGATGATACCGCATCGTCACAATTTGTATGGAAGCGAAGCAGTGGTGACAGCGAACCAACCAAATACAAAGATGAGCGAAATTTTATGATGGATATGATAGGCAACATAGTTAAAGAGATTCACCAAAAAGAGGAAGAGCTTAAAGCAAAAGGCATAGCTTATGATATAGAGGATATTACAACAAAAGTTATAGATGATATGAAAGCCAAAGGTTATGGCAACAAACCAGCAAAGAACCAACAGACCAAAGAGGGTGCCGACCAAAGTGACATACAAAACCAGCAGACAAACGACACAGATGACAAGTTGTCAGATGGTGTGAAATCTATAGACAATACAAATACCGCACCAGTAAATGATATGGTAAATATAGAGGATAAAACCACAAAAGAGACACAACAGCCAAAAAAGAACAAGCAAGCCAAGATGACAAACACAAAATCAGACGACAAAAAATCAAAAACAAAAATAACCAAACCAAAGCAGACACAGCAAAAAGAAGAGCCAAAAGAGGCCAAAGACAAAAAGAGCAATACCAAGAGACAATAACTAAACAGAAAGTGTGACAAATAAAAAAACAAAATGGTAAAATTTGTCAAATCATACTGTATTGATACAACATATCAATACAGTATATCACAATAAGAAGTCTTAAGATTGGTAAAAATGACAATATTAAGTCAAACTAGATAAGATAACAAAAGTTGAAACAAAACAAAAAGGAACAAAATATGCCAGTACAACCAAAACCATATAAAGTAAAGTGCGAGAAGTGTGGCTACACCACAGTGGTGCGACCCAAAAGCGATGTGTTAGATATTAGAGACTTAGCAAAACAGATTTGCCCCAAATGCAACATAGATATGAAAATTGTTGATATGAATCTATTGGACAAGATGTTTAGATAGTTAGCAAGACAACTAAATAAGATAGACAACATAAGTTGGTAAGATTATATAAATATCACAATAACTTTTTACTTTTGACATCACCTGTCAATCGAGCATGTTATAATACGAAGTCGCAAAGACAAGAAAGGATATGTATGCTACCAGTAATACTAAGAACAGTGGCTTTAGGAGCTATAGGATATGGGGTCAAGAAGTGTATGACAGATGATAAATGTA
>JAOZJU010000072.1 GCA_029935705.1 Arcobacteraceae bacterium | reverse complement strand
TGTATTCAACCAAGATATAAGTAACTGGACTACAACCAATGTAACCGATATGTCAGGTATGTTTTACAGCACAACCGCATTCGACCAAGATATAGGTAGCTGGAATACAGCCAATGTAACAAATATGGCAATTATGTTTTACAGAGCAGCTGCATTCAACCAAGATATAAGCGGTTGGGATACAGCCAATGTAACCGATATGGCATATATGTTTAAGGATGCTTTGGCATTTAAAGACCAAAATTTATCAAGCTGGGATGTGACAAGTGTAACAGAGCATGATGACTTTTTCAGTAATACTGGTGGAGGCAACACAGAGCCTACTTGGCCATAAACCTTAGATTTGTCCATCTTGTTTTCAAGTTAGATTTCTGTATTGGTTTTAGATATCTTGTGTCTTGGCATTGGCCTTGACACAAGAGAAAGAGTATAAAACTACTATGAACTACAGATCACTTAGTATTGTCGCTATTTGCTATATCTACTATAAGAAAGTTTACAGAAACTTTGAAGCTTATCCAGTCGCTATGGCAAGTTTCCATAGAAACATTTTTAAGCCAAAAGCGATAATTGTGTTTTTGTTCTTTTTTATTTTCTCTTTTTCTCTTTTAAACTGCGATACAAAAACAAAAAGCAACTTAAAGCTAATGAGTATATGGGGATCTAATATAAATTATCTGCAAAATAAAAGAGAAAAATAAAAAGTTTTTGAAAAAATTTGCTATTTTCAAGCTATTTGATAAATATTTGGGTATAATGCAATATCGCCTAACGACAAAAGGAGTCAATATGGTGACAAATACAGCAAGTGAACTCAACAATAGTTCAAACAGACAATACACACACAGAGCACTTTTTGTGAGTTTTGCTCACAAAGTTAGAGCAGCAGCTCTATTGGGAGCGATAGCGATAGCTACAATAGGTTGTGGCGGTAAAAGTGGTAGCTCATCTACACCAACACCTGTCATCACATCAAATGGTGGTGGCGATACAGCGGTTATAAATATAAACGAAAATCAAACAGCAGTCACTACAGTGGTCGCTACAAGCAGTGAAGATATCAACTACACTATAGATAGTAGCAACGACTATACTAGTTTTGACTTAGATGCAACAACTGGAGTGCTGACATTTAAAACTGCCCCAGATTTTGAAAACCCTGCTGATATAGGAGCAGACAATAGTTATATCATCAAGGTGATAGCTACTAGCACTTCAGGGATAACAGACAATCAAACTATCACTATAAATATCATAGATATACCACCAGCTTCAAGCATATCTCTAAGTAGCAACACTATAGCTGAAAACTCTGCTACTAATACTGTAGTAGGAACATTGTCTAACAATGGAGAAGATACAGGCACAGCTACATATAGTTTAGTATCAGGAGCTGGTGATACTGACAATAGTTTGGTCTCTATAGACGGTACAAGCTTAAAGGTAAATGGAGCTATAGATTTTGAGACCAATCCAACACTTGAAGTGCGAGTAAATGTCAATGATGGCGATACTGATTTTTCAAAAGCTTTAACTATAACCGTAACTAATGTAAACGAACCATCTACAGATATAGCATTGAGCGATGGCAGCACAATAGCTGAAAACACAGCTTTAAACACTGTTATAGGAACTTTGTCAAATACCGATGTGGATACAGCAGGTACATATACATATACTCTTGTATCTGGTTCAGGAGATGCTGATAATAGTTTGGTCTCTATAGACGGTACAAGCTTAAAGGTAAATGGAGCTATAGATTTTGAGACCAATCCAACACTTGAAGTGCGAGTAAATGTCAGTGATGGCGATACTGATTTTGAAAAAGCTTTAGTGATAACAGTAACCGATGTAGACGATACAGTATTTGTCATAAAAGTCAAGACAGATAACTCAGGAACTTCTCAAGACGATGAGTTTAAGATACCCAGCAAGCCCACCTTAACTTATGACTATGAGGTTGATTGTGCTTATGATGGTTCGTTTGATGCTACTGCCTCGGAGCA
>JAOZJU010000001.1:66166-72774 GCA_029935705.1 Arcobacteraceae bacterium | reverse complement strand
ACAAGATATATCAAACAAAACAAAAGCATTTGTCAAGATACAAGAGGGTTGTGATTTTCGTTGTAGTTATTGTGTCATACCATATGTTCGAGGAGACTCAAGAAGTTATCAAAGCAGTCAAATACTAAAACAGATAGACATATTGGCCAATAGTGGTTTTAAGGAGTTTGTATTAACAGGCACAAACATAGGCTCATATGGCAAAAATCAACAAAACAACACAGATGGTTTTGCTAGATTGCTTAAAGATATATCAAAAATAAAAGGTGTAGTTCGTATAAGGTTTGGAAGTATAGAACCAGTTCAAATCACCGATGAGTTTAAAGAGCTTTTAGATGAACCTTGGATGGCAAAACATCTTCATATAGCTTTGCAACACACTACAAAAGAGATGCTAAATATCATGAACAGAAGAAATCAGCTCAAAAGTGACCTAAAGCTTTTTGAGTTTTTAAACCAAAAAGGTTATGCTATAGGCACTGATTTTATAGTAGGGCACCCAGGTGAGAGTGAAGCTATATGGCAAGAGGCTGTGGCAAATTTCAAGAAGTTTCCTTTGACACATCTGCACTGCTTTAGATACAGTAAAAGAGATGGCACAAAAAGTGCTACAATGACAAATCAGATATCTGGTGATATTGCAAAAGAAAGACTAAAAGAGTTAGAATATATAACAAAAGAGAAAAACTATGCTTTTAGGCAAAAACAAAAGAGTTTAAAGGTGCTAATAGAGCAAAAAAAAGATGGGTTTTTTGTAGGGTATGACCAGTATTTTAACCATATGAAAATAGCATCAAATAAAGATATCAAAAATAGATTTGTAACTATTGATGAGTATCAAGTAACAAAAGATATAAACATAGCAAAAATTTAAAAACAATCCAAACAAATAACTCAATTTTAAGCAAAAATCGTTATAATATAAAAAATCAAAGGATTATCTTGTGGATATAAAAACAATATCAACTATAGAGAGCATATCTCCAATGCAGAGTAAAAAAAATAGTCTCATGAGGTTAAGTGTAGCATTTTTATTTGTATTGGTTGTTTATATATTGGTAAGTTTTTCACATAGTGATATACCTAACAACGAATTTCTTATAATAGCCGCAGTTTTTGGTGCTTATATGGCTATGAATATAGGTGCAAACGATGTAGCAAACAATGTAGGACCAGCTGTTGGTTCAAATGCCTTAACAATGATGTCAGCTATCATTATCGCGGTGATATTTGAAGCAAGTGGTGCACTAATAGCTGGTGGCGATGTCGTTAGCACTATAAAAAAGGGTATCATAGATCCATCTATGATAGCAGATCCAAATGTATTTGTATGGGCTATGAGTGCCGCTTTGTTATCGGCTGCTTTGTGGCTAAATATTGCTACATATTTTAAAGCTCCTGTCTCTACGACTCACTCTATTGTCGGTGGAGTGATGGGAGGAGGTATAGCAGCTACTGGTTTTAGTATTGTAGCGTGGGATACTATGGGCAAGATAGCAGCAAGTTGGATAATATCGCCAGTTTTGGGTGGTCTTATAGCATCTGGATTTTTGTATCTAATCAAAACTCAAATAGTATATAAAAAGGATATGGTATTAAGCGCTAAAAAAGTAGTGCCTATACTTGTGGCTATTATGACAATAGCATTTTCAACATATCTTATGTTAAAAGGTCTTAAAAAGATTGTCAAGATAGATTTCACAACAGCTTTATCTATAGGAGTAGTTATAGGTATAGCTACATATTTTATAGTCAAACCACTTGTAGCAAAAAGCTCAAAAAAACTTAAAAATACTCGCAAAAGTGTAAATACTCTTTTTACAATTCCTCTTATATTTGGTGCAGCTTTGCTAAGTTTCGCTCATGGGGCAAACGATGTAGCAAATGCGATAGGACCACTTGCAGCTATAAACGATGCAGTTGTTGTAGGTGGAGAGTTTGGTGGCAAAGTAGGCATACCTTTGTGGGTTATGGCTGTGGGTGCTGTGGGTATTGCTATAGGTTTAGCTCTGTATGGACCAAAACTTATAAAAACAGTAGGAAGTGAGATAACACAACTTGACCAGATGCGAGCATTTAGTATAGCATTGGCAGCGGCTATTACAGTGATCATTGCATCACAATTGGGACTTCCAGTAAGCTCTACTCATATAGCTATAGGTGGTGTATTTGGT
Source organism: Arcobacteraceae bacterium (assembly GCA_029935705.1). Classification (GTDB taxonomy): domain Bacteria; phylum Campylobacterota; class Campylobacteria; order Campylobacterales; family Arcobacteraceae; genus B24-G6. The sequence goes on along the minus strand of JAOZJU010000001.1, from coordinate 70,600 downwards.
GTAGGGTTTCTAAGAGAATATCTTGACAATAGTGAAAAAAACTTTATCAAAAAAACAAAGAATAGATTTAAAGAGGATCAAAAAGAGCTTGAAAAATTACAAAAAGAGCTTAAAAAATTAGACAAAAAAGAGAACAAAAGTAAAAAAGAGTATCAAAAAATTATAGATCTTATGGTAAAAGTTGAAGATCTTCAAGAGGTAGTCAAAGATGAGAAAAAAGAGTTTAAAGAAGCCAAAAAGATAAAATATGTCAAAAGAGATACAGTTAAAAAAATAGTTGCAGCTTGGGTGATAACAGTGCCAGTAGCTGCTACACTTAGTGCTTGCTTATTTTTTATGATAAAAGGCATAATGCTATAAAAGGAACAATATGAATAAAATATCAACAAAAACTATCTACAACCCAGATACAAAAGAGGGATTAAACGACAGAAGAACATTTGGTGGCGATCCTGATGGTATGATCAACTTTACTAAACCAAAATACACATGGGCTACGAAACTATGGGATATAATGGAAGCAAACACTTGGTTTCCAAAAGAGGTTCAAATGACAGCAGATGCAAAAGATTACAAAAACCTCACCACAGATGAAAAAAGAATGTATGATTTGGTATTGTCACAGCTTACTTTTATGGACAGTTTGCAAACAAACAATATCATGGACAATATGAACCCATACATAACAGCTCCTGAGATAAATGCAATACTCTCAAGACAAGCTTATGAAGAAGCAAATCATAGTAAATCTTATGCAGTGATGATAGAGTCTATATCTGAAAATACAGACCTCATATATGATATGTGGAAAAAAGATGAGACTTTAAGAGAAAAAAACAAATATATAGCAGATACATTTGCTGCCTTAGGAGAAGACCCAACTGATGAAAATATCGTTCTTGCTATGTTTGCAAATCAAATTTTAGAAGGGATATATTTTTATGCGGGATTTGCTTCGATGTATGCTTTGAGCAAATCTGGCAAGATGTTGGGTTCATCTCAGATGATACGATTTATCCAAAGAGATGAGCTAACACACCTGTTGCTTTTTCAAAATCTTATAAATAGCACCAAAAAAGAACGACCAGAGTTGTTTACAAAAGAGCTTGAAACAAAAGTGCGAAACCTTATAAGAGGGGCAGTGCATATGGAGACTAAGTGGGGCATATATGTCACAAACAACAAAATATTAGGCTTAAGTGATGATATTATCACCCAATATATACAATATCTTGCAGACAAAAGATTGACAGCAGTTGGTTATGAAGTGGAATATGGAGTGGAACATCCTATAAAATGGGTAGATGACTATGCATCGTTTAACGACCAAAAAGTTAACTTTTTTGAAGGCAATGTAGTAAACTATTCTAAAGGTTCGTTGAGTTTTGATGATTTCTAATCTTGTAACACTTCAATTAAAAACAGAAGAAAATTTTGATGAAAATCTAAACAATCTTACCAAACATATAAAATCGTGTGAAAAATATAGCTTGATTTTAGCACCAGAACTTTGTCTTACTGGATATTGTTATGACAAGTTGGAACTAGCATCGTCGTTTACAGTTGTGGCTACTGATACTATAAAAGAGTTATCAAAAGAGAAAACTATAAGTTTGACTATGATTACATACGATAAAAAGAAAAAAAGTTATCAAAATACAGCTTTTGTATTTAGTCAAAATAGTTTGATACACAAACAATCAAAAGCAAAACTTTTTCATCTAAATAAAGAAGCAGACTATTTCTTACAAGCAGATGAAAAGAACATAAAACTTTTTGATATAGGCAATACAAAAGTAGGTTTGCTTATATGTTTTGAGCTTAGATTTATAAACTTGTGGTTGAAACTAAAAGGTGCTGATATTATTTTGGTGCCATCTATGTGGGGGGTTTTGCGAAAACAAAACTTAGAACAACTAAGCTGTGCTCTTGCTGTAGCAAATCAGTGTTATGTGGTAGTAGCAAATAGTGCGTATGACGATATGGCAAAAAGTAGTGCAGTGATATCACCATTTGGCGATGTGGTGATAGATGATGACAAAAGTAAAATAGTTGCTAAGTTTATAAAGAGCGAGATAACCAAGATGAGACGATATATCCATATAGCACAAAACAATTTATAAGAAGAGCTCTATGAGACTAAAACAGGAGGTTTTTTACAGGTGCTTTTAAACTATTTTTAAAAATCTCTACTTTTATGAATTGTTGTAAATCAAAAAGAGGGTACTGCTACAATGGTTTGATATTTAAAATCATATTAGGATTTATTCTTTTGATATTTATGCTCTTGTCATCTAACATATTGTTGATAATATATAGTGTATTTCCACTTGTGTTTTCAAATATATGATCACCGCTATTCATTTTTCTGATATACTTTAGATTGTATTTATGTTCAATATAGTTTATATCTATCTTCTTGTTGGCAAACTTGACTATAATTTTACTTTTTGAGTTAAATTTATCTCCATTTGAAAAACCATAGTTTATGATGTTGTTTGTAGAGTTAGTTTTTATTTTGTTCTCATTTTTATTTTTTAGGACAAACACCTTTTTGCTTGAAACTATTCCATTTCTTGTTGTTTTTAGTTTCACCTCTTTTATCGTCTCATTTTTGTCAAATATATTATTGTTTAACTGTCGTGATTTTGACATAGCAAATAGCATCGTAGTAGCCGTAACTATCAGTATAATTTTTTTCATACAATCTCCTTTATTGTTCTAATGTCCAAATAGTTCAAAACTCAAATGAACTAAATCTCCTGTGTCGCTAGCTCTTTTGTCAACTATTTTTATAGTCCAATTGCCAGCACTGCTCTCACCTAAAAAAGCAACACTCCCATACCTAAATCCTGCATTCAAATTGTAGTTGGCTCCACTATTGTTCCCAAGCATCAATCTTGTAGTAGTTCCTGCTGGACTAGTTAGATGTATCTCTAGATCTGCACCATATGTATGATCTGAATATACCGTAACACCAAGCCACTCAATAGTTTTGCTATTTGTAACTGTAAATGTATGCGATACTCCAGTAGGGTTGTTATCTGGAATAGTTTTGTTTATATTTATAAAGTTTTCAGCAGGTGGTGTAGAGCTTGCTGTTAATTTGGTATAGCTACCTTGACAATCATTTATCATATCTTTAGCATTTATCAAACCAAACCCATAATCCACACTATGGTGAAAACCAGCACTATTTGTAACCCAAGAGGAGTTTGAGCTATCTACTTTGATAGCATGTTTTGCTATAAGGTATTTGACATCTCTCCATGGCAAAGTAGGGCAAGCTTCAAGCACAAGAGCTAAAGCACCAGCGACACTTGGTGCTGCTGCACTAGTACCGTTCATTCCAAATGTATAGTTCAAACTATCATCATCGTCCCATGTGGGACTTGCACATTTGCTATCAATAGTTCTAATATAACATTTTTTAGTCTCGTTCCATGTTAAGTTTTTGTGTTTGCCTGATTTGCCTGTGACATTTGTAGTGGCGATAGTCGCTGAGTTGCTCCAATAATCACCAGCAAATCCAGATACAAAGATATTTGAACCACTTGATGAGTATGAAGAGTAAGTTAGGTCATTTTTCAAAGCTGCTACTGCGATCACATATGGGTTTGAATTGGTATAAGTAAGCGCTGAATCATGATTGCTTTCTCTGCTATTTCCTGCTGCTTTGACAAAAAGTTTTCCATAAGCCACTCCACCAACTTTTCGTCCATTTGTAGATGAATCTTGCATCAGATCTTCATAAAATGTAGAAGCATCTGCACTAGTTGTTCCCCAAGAATTACTCGCTATTGCTATCTTGTTGTCTGTGTCATTTTTTGTCCAAACCTCTTCTAGTTCTATAAATGTAGGGTTGTTTAACCAATTGCTTCCTGCTATCTTGGCAAATGGGGCAACTCCTCGAACACCTTTGCCATTAAATGCTCTAGCACCTATGATGCCAGCACACATTGTGCCGTGAGTTGATGTGGCAGTTTCTGGTGAGCTACCCATACTAGCAGTTGTAGAGTCTCTCGAACGAGATAGGTCTATATTTGATGATAGATCTTCGTGAGCTGTATCTATCCCAGAATCAACTACTTGCACGATTATATTGTCTGCATTATTGTATCCCATATATTTGTGATATATATCTATCACATCTAAGTCATTGTTGATAATCGTTTGGCTATCACTATCTGGACTGACTAAACCACCCAAACTTCTTATGTGCCACTGTTTATTAAAATATTTATCACCTAAAGAACCAGAAAGCTGAAGCCCATCCAATACCCCATCGCCATCTTCATCGCTGTTTGATGAGTTCATACCTAACATAGTTTCAATATTGTCTGGTATGTAGTCGCCATCACTGTCATCGGATGTTTCTGTTATATCGGTGATATCTATTCTTAAAGTATGAGTATCACTCAAAGTTCCTATTCC
>JAOZJU010000001.1:0-66066 GCA_029935705.1 Arcobacteraceae bacterium | reverse complement strand
TGATTGTATCTGCATCAACATCAATTGCATTGATATCAATAACATCTATTGTTCTGTTTTCTGTATAGTTCATAACAGATGTCGGACTGCCTGTGATAGTTGGTGCTTCATTTATATCGGTGATATCTATTCTTAAAGTATGAGTATCACTCAAAGTTCCTATTCCATCATCTGTAGCAACTATATTGATCAAATAGGTTGTTTTTGTTTCATAATCTGGAGCTACTTTAAATGTGACAACTCCTGTTGAGGTTCCAATATTAAAATAACTTGCATCTGTACCTGTTAGGCTATAGGTGATTGTATCTGCATCAACATCAATTGCATTGATATCAATAACATCTATTGTTCTATTTTCTGTATAGTTCATAACAGATGTCGGACTGCCTGTGATAGTTGGATTGTTGTTTGTCTGTGTTGATGTGCCACTACTTGAAACTGAGCTTGAACCACAAGAACTAAATAGTGCCATGATGACAAATGCGGTCATATACTGTATCAATATTTTATAATGGTTTAACATAATATCTCCTAATTTTGACTTATTATAACGAAATAAACTTTAAAAACTATTAAGATATTATATTTTTGACAAACTGATGATTTTGTGTAAAATCTGTATCATCAGTTTTGCTGAAATTTTCGCTGAGGCTTCCAAAAATTTATCAAAATCAAATCCAGCATCCATATTTGCAGTATCGCTAATAGATCTTATGATAAGTAGAGGTATATCTAAACTGTCACATACTACAGCTACACTGCCACCCTCCATCTCCAAAATATCTGCTTGAAAGTTTTTTTCTATAAAAAGTTTTCTATCTTCATCTGCTACAAACTGGTCTCCTGTAGCTACGACTGCTTTTTGTAGTAGGATATTGTTTGATTTTGCTACACCTATAGCGATATTTACAAGTTTTTGGTTCATATCTATAAACTTCGCACCCTCAGGAACAAACCCTACATCATGACCAAATGCTGTGATATCCAAGTCATGTTGAGCTGTTTTGGTAGCTACGACTATATCTCCTATTTTTAGGTTTTGATCAATTGCACCTGCTACACCGCTAAACAACACCATATTGCATCTAAATTTTTCTATGAGTATAGTGGTAGTTAAAGCTGAGAAAACTTTACCTATCTTGCTATAAGCTATGACTATATCTGTATTGTTGTAAGATGTTTCATAATAACTATTTGAACCATATTTTGTAGTTTTGTAGTTGTCAAAATATTTTAAAAGTGGGTCTATCTCTTCGGGCATTGCACCTAAAATTGCTATTTTAGTTTTCAAGTGCAAATATGGTATCTGTCAGAGATTTTTCATCGTAGATATTTAATGTGTTTATGGTTTTGTCTATTTTTTTGTTTATACCTTTTAGCACTGTCCCATGTCCCATCTCTATAAAAATATCAGTATTGTTTTTGTTTGCTATGATTGATTGTTTGTATAATACTGGCGATACTAACTGTCTTGAAAGTAGTTCTACAGCTTCATCTTTGCTACTATATTGCTTTGCTGTTACATTTGATATGATAGGATAAGCAAACTGTTTTTTAATATATTTTTCCAAATATGGCTTGAGTTTATCTACAGCAGTTTCGAGCAAAGGGCAGTGACTAGCTACACTCATATCCAACACAATAGCTCTTTTGGCACCCGCATCTATGTATGTTTGAGATAGTTGCTGCAAATCCTCTTTTTTGCCAGCTACAACCAATTGTCCATCCATATTGTAGTTTGCAGTCCATATTTGTCTATTCTCTTCTCTTTGTTTTTTAGTCATATCTTCAATTGTTTTATCATCAAGCCCAAGTATCGCCATCATCCCTGCATCGATATTTTGACAAGCTTCACTCATAAACTCGCCTCTTTTATGTACTAGTTCAACTGCATCAAGATAATCGATAGCTTTAGATGCTACAATAGCACTAAACTCACCAAGCGAATGACCCAATACAAAATCTGGTTCTATATCGCACCTTTGCTTAAATAGTTCATATGCTATACAGCTAGTTAAAAGTATCGCTGGTTGAGTATATTTTGTCTCTTTTAAAAGATCATTTTCTTCAAACATAAGTTTTTTAAAATCCACAGATATTCTATCGCTAGCTTCTTTTATCATCTCTTTTGCTATATTGTTGTTATCAAAAAAATCTTTGCACATACCTATTTTTTGACTTCCTTGTCCAGGAAAAATCAAGGATATATTTTTTTTTGTCATGAACTACAACATCCGCCATTTGAATGAGAGTGTTCATTTTTTTGATTATCTTCACAACCTCCACCACCATTTCCACAGCCACAACCTTCGCCTACTTTGCCACCAACTGTAGCAGTAGCTAACTCATCTTCAGTAGCATCTCTCACTGAAGTTACAAGAACTGAAAACATAAGTGTCTTTCCTGCTAATGGGTGATTAAAATCAACCACCACTTTATCATCTTTGATATCTTTGACAATCACTTGTGTCGTCTCTCCATGTTCGCCAGTTCCATAAAGTGTCATACCAACTTTGATATCAATATCAGCAAACTGCTCTTTTGGCACCTCTTGGACAGCTTCATTGTCTATTTCACCATAAGCATCTTTTGGGTCTATTTTGACATCTGTTTTTTCTGATGGTTCTAACCCTATCAAAGCTGTTTCAAGTCCTTGTATTATATGACCTTTGCCAGATATGTAGGATAAAGGTTCTTTACCTACATTTGTATCAAGTTGTTCTTTTGTGTTTGCATCATATAGTGTATATTCTATAGAGACTACTTTGTTGTTTTGGATTTTCATTTTTTTCCTTTTTATTTATTTATATTTTTTTTTGCTATTTTTGCTTCGTTTGAGTTTGGGTAGAGATCAATAAGTGTGCTATAAAATGTAGCAGAGTTATCTAAGTCATTTAACTTTTCAAATGATATTGCACTATTTAATAAAAGTTGAGGCATCCACCAACCTTTGTCGTGCAGTGTAGCACTTTTTTTATAAAACTCTATTGCTTTATTGTATTTAGTTCTTTTAAACCACATCTGTCCTAAATAAAAGTTTGATTCAGATGGTTTGTATTTTTCTTCTACAAACAACTCAAACATAGGTATAGCTTTTGTATAATACTCTTTTTTATATAGAGTTTTTGCTTGTGTAAATGATTTGCTGTTTGCTTTGATGGTTTGAGTGTTTGATTGTTTGCTTTTTGATTTTTTGCTATCTTTTTGAGCATCTTTCTTGTCACTTTTTTTTGTCACTTTTTTGTCGTTCTTCACAACGGTTTTGCCATTATTCTCTTTTTTTAGATCTTCATTTTGTTGAATTTTTTCTAAAATTTTATCTTGAGTTATCGCTATTTTTGCTTGCTCATTCAAAAGTTGTTTTATAACACTTTTGATAGTTTCTAAACTATCTTTATTTTCTTGAATCAACAAACTGTTTTTTTGTTTTGCATTTATTTGATTTGGGTCATTTAGTCTGTTTGAATTATCTTCAATGACTGACCTTAAACCTTCTAAATCTTCGTTTGATTTTTGAACTGAATTTTTGAGGTGATTTATATCGATTAAAATATCTTTGATATTTTTTTTGTTGTTTAATACTTGTTTTTGAGTGCTATTTAAACCGTATGGATTTTTAGAATTAATATCCCCCGCACCAAAGACAGATACCTCTTTGCCATTTAATAGGCAAAGAGATACTATCGTTAAAATTATCGTTGTTTTTAAAAACACTAATTTATTTTACTTTTACTTCAACTCTTCTATTTTGAGCATAACAATCTTCTGTTAACTCTTCACAAGTTGGGTTTCCTTCACCAAAACTTACAGTTGTTATTTTGCTTGCATCTGCACCTTCAGCTACTAAAGCATCTAAAACACTTTTTGCTCTTTTTAGTCCAAGAGCTTGATTGTACTCATCTGAACCTCTCTCATCACAGTTTCCTTCAAGAACAATAGATGTAGCATTGCTTACTACAACCGCTGCACCTTTGATATTTTCTACCATATCTTCAGTTACATCATATCTATCAAACTCAAAAAATACTTTGTTTGCTTCTTGAACAGCATCTGTTACAACCTCTTCAGTTGCTTCTTCTGTTGTTTCTTCTGTTACCTCATCAGCTGTTGGTTCTTCTGCTGGAGTATCTGCCGCTTTATCAGCACAACCACTAAATACGAACATCGCCATTAATAGCGATAATAATGTTAATTTTAATTTCATTTTTTTTCCTTTTTTTTTATATAATATTGATACAAAAATAGATATTATCTAATTTTTGTTTCGACTCTTCTGTTTAGTTTCCAACACGATTCAGCTTTTGTTGAACAAGTTGGATTACTCTCACCAAAACTTACTATTGATATAGCAGATGCATCAGCACCTTCAGATATCATAGCATTTTTGACACTATTTGCTCTTTTTAGTCCAAGTGCATAGTTGTATTCATCTGTTCCCCACTCATCACAGTTACCTTCAAGTTTGATACTTGAAGCACCGCTTGCAGCTTCGACATTTGAACTAACAACATTTTGCATAGATCCAGATATGTAGAACTTGTCAAATGCAAAATATATATTTCCTGCATCTCCTGAACCTACTTCTTCGTCATCAAGACCAAGCTCATCATCAGCAAGCTCGTCATCATCCAGAAGATCGTCATCTGATTCTATATCCTCAGCTAATTCATCATCTACCATCTCGTCAGTTGTTTCATCATCAAAACCAGGGTCTTTTTGACTACAGCCTGAAAATAGAAGCATCATAACTAAAAACATATAAAAACTTAGTTTTCCTATCATCTTTTTTTCCTTTCCTTTAAGATAATCGTATTATACAATAGTTTAGCTTAAAAAGAGTTTAAACTACCAGTCAATTGACTGTAACTTTCCACTTTTAAGTGGAAAAGTATAACTTTTGTTATAATTTAGCCTTGATATGCCTACATAACTTCTATTTTTGTATTTTTTTATAAACAACAAAGATTCGCCATCGTTTGAAAATCTTGGAAACTGATTTACCCCTTTTGTAGTAAGTCTGCTTATAAAACTATTTGTCGTAGATATTAGATATATATTAAAAGCATATGTGCCATAAGCTGTGTTTGACTCTTTGCTACTATATGCTATATAGTTTTTATATGTAGTAACAGCACTGTTGTTTCTGCTATGAAATACAAGTCGACGAACCGCTTTTGAGCCTATCTTTTTGCTAAATATATTTGGATGTCTTAATCTATTTGATACAAAAACTATCTTTGAATCATTTTCAACAAAACTACCTCCAACATCTATGCCACTATAATTTGTAATTCTTTTTTTTGTTTTTGCTTTTATGTCATAAATATATATATCAGGTTGAGAATTTGGAGCCATCGTAAGCACCAATCTGTTGCCATCGGCACTTACATCTGAACATACCAACATACCTTGAGAGCTAACTATTTTTTCATTTTTGCCTGTATATATATTTTTTTTCATCAAAACTGGAGTTCCATCAAAAAATTTGGTATAATAAAAGCTACTTTGGTATTTGTTTGCCCATTTTGGAAATATATTTAAACCACCTTTTATGATTGTTTTTTGATATGTCAAAGTATAATCAGATATAACAATCGATGAGTTTTTTGCTTTGTTGTATTTTGCAAATATCACATATCTGTCCATCCAATCAATTGGAGGTGCATTGTATAGTCTGTTTATAAGTATAGCAATTTTATGTGACAAAAATGGATATTTTGTTTTGTTTTGAACATCAAAACTATTTCTTGCTACTAGTTCATTTGCATTTGTATCGTACAGTCTCATTCTTAATGATAAACCATTTTTAAACTTTTTGTTTATTTGTAGATTTACATATAGGTCAATTTTTTCTCTTTGTAGTGTTTTGAAGTTTGGTGTTGCTTCAAAGGCTATTTTGTAGTTTATCTCTTTGTTTAGAAAGTGGCTACTTATCAACAGATCTCTTTTTATCATCTTTTTGATATGTCCTGCTATCTGTTTTGCATCTTTTGATATTATATTTATATAGACATTTGGTATGCCTTTTCTCTTTTTGACTATCTCCATAGATACTTTATCAGCAAATAAGTTTGCTATCAATACTATAGATAATATAATTAATATTCTTTTCATATTTATCCTTTAATTTTTTGTTTCAAATGTAACTGCTACTGTTACATTTGTTTTTTGTTTGCTTATTGGAAATGTTTTGTATGTTTGAGAATCCAAAAATCTCATAAGCTGATTGTCATAATTCATATTGTCAGAATACTTTTCAAATCTATATGTAAATTTACCACTATTTGAGATGTATACTATAATTACTGCTTTATAATCACCATTGATTTCAAATGGTCTCCATCTACTTGATAATATTTGATATATCTTTGAATAGTATTCGTCCGTAGCTCCACTGTTTTGTACATTTGCCGATGCACTTTTTTTGTTGTTGCTATTTATGTTGTTTGATACCTTTTTCACTTTTGTCTTTTTCTCTTGTTTCTCTTTTTTTGCTTTGTTGACACTTGTAGCTTCACTTTTTTTTCTATTTGTCACTACCTTTTTTGTAGCTTTTTTTGCTTTAGTTTTTACCTTGCTAAAGAGTGATTTTATACTTGATGTTTTTTTGTTTGTTTTAGATGCAGACTTTTTTGCTGTTTTGATATCTTTGATTTTGATATTTTTTGCTGTCTTTTTTTTGACCACTTGTTTTTTGCTATCTTTTTTTATCTCATCTATGAGCTCTAACTCTATGACTGTTTGTTGTTTGGTTGTTATTTGTCTCGTTTTCCCCTCAAATACATATGTATTTAATAAAGCCAAAAAACTAAAACAGATAGTCAAAGATGAGAAAAAAGCAAATGTTTTTAATCTTAAGCTATTCATTTGTAATCAACGAAACCTTCAAAAATCCAACCTCTTTTATGCCTCTTAGTACCTCCATGACCGAACTATATTTTAGATTTTTGTCTGCCCTTATATGCACAGGTGTATCTCTGCTTTTGCCTTTTGCAAAAAGTACAAAACTATCTGCAAAATTTTGCAATTTTATTTTATCTTTGTTTATCAAGACTTCATTATCTTTTAACATCTGAATATCAATTTTTTTACTTTGTGTAATTGTTTTTGATCTACTACCTTTTGGCAGATTGATAGATTCTTCATATTCGATCACTGGAGCTGTTACCATCATGATAGCCAATAGCACCAACATTACATCCACAAGTGGTGTGATATTTAGATCTGGTTTTTGTTCAAAACTATACATTTTAACCTTTTAGCAACAATATCTCTGATTGTGATTGTAAATATGTATTGATAATATACAATTTTCTTATGATCAACTGATGAAAAGTATATGCAAATATCGCTACAAAAATACCAGCGGCAGTTGCGACTAATGCTTCACTTATAGCTGGAGCTATGATACTAAAACTAACTCGTGAGTGTGTTGAAAATTTTGAAAATGAATCCAATATCCCTACAACAGTTCCAAACAATCCAATAAAAGGAGCAGTAGATGCGACTATCGATAACCATGTCGTGCCACTGCTTAATTCTCTTAAGAGCGAGGTTTCACAAGCTTTTAACAACTCTTTTGATACTACAGAGTTTCCTATACATTTACCAAGTTTAGAGATAATACCAGATATATCCCCTCCGCTTGCGAGATATGAGAGTGATTTTTTCTCTACATCTAAAACTCTGTTTAGTGATATATGTTTATAAATATATATATAAAATACCAAAAATAGATAAAATGAAAGCACCAAAAGCACTATAGTGCCAATAGTTCCACTGTTGCTAAAATAATCAAAAATAGTATTCATCTACGATCCAAATGAGGATATTTGTGATTTGACAGAAGATATCAAACTACTATTATCGCTTACTGATGATACAAGTTCATTTGCTGCTTTTATTTTAGCAGATGTTGATGAGTTGTCATCGCTACTTAAAGATATAGCTTTGTCTACAATCACATCAACTCTATGCTCATTTACATTTGCATAACCCCAGTTGATAGCTACAGCTTCTTGCACTTTATCAAGTTTTTCTATGATAATCACACCTACACCTAAAGTAGATACTAAAGATGCATGTCCTGGCAATACTCCAAACTCTCCCTCTTTGCCAGGAAGTGTGAGAGAACTTACTAACTCATCAAATATCTCACCAGTTGGAGTTGTGATTGATAGATTTATTGATTTCATAATTTGACCTTTTATTTTTGTGACTTTTCAATGGCTTCATCAATATTTCCAACCATATAAAATGAATTTTCACTCAAATGATCGTATTTTCCATCTATTATGCCTTTAAACCCAGCTATTGTATCTTTTAGTTCTACATATTTACCAGGACTTCCAGTAAATACTTCAGCTACAAAAAATGGCTGAGATAAAAACTTCTCAACTTTTCTTGCTCTGTCAACTATTTGTTTATCCTCTTCACTTAATTCATCCATACCAAGTATAGCTATGATATCTTGCAAATCTTTATATTTTTGTAATATTGCTTGAACACCTCTTGCTACATTATAATGTTCATCACCCAAAATATCAGCACTCAAAATTCTACTAGTAGAATCAAGTGGATCAACAGCTGGATATATACCTTTTTCTGCTATTTTTCTGTTTAGTACTGTTGTGGCATCTAAGTGAGCAAATACAGAAGCAGGTGCAGGGTCAGTTAAATCATCTGCTGGCACATAGACAGCTTGTACTGATGTTATTGAACCTTTTTTAGTCGTAGTAATTCTCTCTTGTAAAGCTCCCATCTCTCTTGCTAATGTTGGTTGATAACCCACTGCCGATGGAATTCGTCCAAGAAGTGCAGACATCTCTGAACCACTTTGAGCAAATCTAAAGATATTGTCTACAAACATAAGCACATCAAGACCTTTTTCATCTCTAAAATACTCAGCCATAGTAAGACCAGTAAGTGCTATACGATTTCTTGCACCTGGAGGCTCACTCATTTGTCCATAACAAAGTGCAACTTTATCAAGAACATTTGAATCTTTCATCTCATAGTATAGATCATTTCCCTCTCTGGTTCGTTCACCAACACCAGCAAATACACTATATCCATCGTGTTTAAATGCTACATTGTGAATAAGCTCCATGATTATGACTGTTTTTCCTACACCTGCTCCACCAAATAAACCTACTTTACCACCTTTTGCATAAGGTGCAAGAAGATCAACTACTTTTATACCTGTTTCAAACATATCAGTTGATGTTGATTGTTCTTCAAACGATGGTGCATCTCTGTGTATTGACCATCTTGGAACATCTTTACTAACTGCTGGACCATCATCTACTGGTTCGCCGATGACATTAAAGATTCTGCCTAAAACCTCTTCTCCTACTGGCACCTTGATAGGTTCGCTTGTTGCTAGACATTTTTGACCTCTTGTAAGACCCTCTGTCATATCCATAGAGATTGTTCGTACTTTATTGTCTCCAATGTGTGCGGCTACTTCAAGAACTAATCTCTCTTTTGTGCCTACTACTTCAATAGCTTCATTTATAGCTGGTAGATACTCTTTAAACTCCACATCTACCACTGGTCCCATTATTTGTATTATTTTCCCTTCTTTCACATATACTCCTTTTTATTTTTGTGCTTCAACTCCAGAGATTATCTCTATAAGTTCTGTAGTAATTGCTGCTTGTCTTGCTTTGTTGAACTCAACTGTCAAGTCATTTACCTTGTCGTTTGCATTGTTTGTCGCATTTTCCATAGCTTGCATTCTTGCACTATGTTCTGCTGATAACGAATCAATCAATGAATAATATGTAGAAAAATCAACATATTTACCTATAAGTTCGCTCAATACCTCTTCGCTGTCATCTGGTTCTATATAAAGCATAGATGCTGTTTTGTCTATCATTTTTGGCTCTATTGTTATAGGCAACAATGTTTTTGTCTTTAACTCTTGTGAAAGCATATTTAAAAATCCATTATGTACCAATATTACTTTATCTGTTTTGCCACTTATAAAGTCATCAAAACAATCTTTGATAAACTCAACTGCTTTATCGTATGTAGGCGAAGCTGACAATCCTATGATTTTTTGAGTGAGTTTGATATCTGCAAATGAAAAATAATCAATACCTTTTCTACCACTTACTCTCAATCTAACCTCTACTCCATCTTTGTTGTAACTGCTCATCAACTCTTTAACTTGTTTGATCGTAGTCATATTAAAACCACCACACAAACCTTTGTCTGCTGTGATAAAAACCAAATCCACTATCTTTGGTTTGTCGCAAGCTACCAAAGCTTTGTGTTGGTTTTCATCGTTTTGCACCATCGACAATCTTGTAGCTATATCAGATAAAATATCAGATAGTTTTTGATTGTATTTTTGTGCTTCTTGCGATAACTTTTGTGCTTTTTTGAGTTTTGCAGATGACACAAGCTTCATAGCTTTTGTAGTCTTTTGGGTGTTTTTGACACTCTTTATCTGTCTTGAAATATCTTTTAAGTTAGCCATAAACTGTCCCTATTTTGCTTTAAACACAGTCGTAAACTCATCAATAGCTTTTTCAAGTTCTACTTTTATCTCATCATCAATTTTGGTTTTTTTAGCTATGCTGTTTAATACTGATTCGTAAGTTTGTTCCATAAATATATGAAACTCATCTTCATATTTGACTATTTTGTTGACATCTATATCATCTAAAAAACCATTGACTCCTGCATATAAGATTGATACTTGTTTTTCTATTGCAAGCGGTTTATTAACCCCTTGTTTTAGCAACTCAACCATTCGCTGACCACGCTCCAATTGAGCTCTAGTTGATGCATCTAAATCAGAAGCAAACTGTGCAAAAGCTTCAAGTTCTCTAAACTGTGCTAAGTCAAGTTTAAGAGTACCTGCTACTTGTTTGGTAGCTTTAATCTGTGCAGCACCTCCTACTCTTGATACAGACAACCCTACATTTATAGCTGGTCTTATTCCAGAGTTGAAAAGATTGGTTTCTAAAAATATCTGTCCATCTGTTATAGATATAACATTTGTAGGAATATATGCAGCGACATCTCCTGCTTGTGTTTCTATGATAGGAAGTGCTGTTAAAGATCCTCCTCCTAACTCATCGTTGACTTTTGCCGCTCTTTCAAGCAGTCTTGAGTGTAGATAAAATACATCTCCTGGATATGCCTCTCGTCCTGGTGGTCTTCTTAACAACAAAGACATCTCTCTATAAGCTACCGCATGTTTACTTAAGTCATCGTATATGATAAGAGCATGCTGACCATTGTCTCTATAATACTCTCCCATAGTAACACCAGAATATGGAGCTAAAAATTGCAAAGCACTTGATTCGCTCGCACCTGCAACAACTATGGTAGTATATGACATAGCTCCAGCTTCTTCCAAAGCTCCAACTATATTTGCTATTGATGAATCTTTTTGACCAATTGCTACATATATACACTTGACATCTTGATTTTTTTGATTTATGATAGCATCTATAGCAACTGTTGTTTTACCAGTTTGTCTATCGCCTATGATAAGTTCTCTTTGACCCCGACCTATTGGCACAAGTGCATCGATAGCTTTGATACCAGTAGTTAGAGGTTCGTGGACCGATTTTCTTGCCATAATACCTGGTGCTTTCTCTTCTACAAACATAGTTTTTGATGCTTGAATAGCACCCTTGCCATCTATAGGCTCACCTAATGCATCTACGACTCGTCCTAACGAACCACTGCCAACTGGCACTTCAAGAAGCTTGCCAAGTCTTTTACAGCTTGAACCCTCTTTTAAACCATCGCTAGAACCTAAGATAACTATACCTACTGATCTCTCTTCTAAGTTTTGAGCCAGTCCTCTTGCACCATTGTCAAACTCTACAAGTTCTCCAGCCATAACATTGTTAAGACCATATACTTTTGCTATCCCATCAGCAAAAGATATCACCTTGCCTGTTTCATCTACCTCTATATTTAACTCAAAATTATCAATTCGTTCTTTTATGATTGAACTTATCTCGTCTGCATGAATTTTTGCACTCATCTATTTTCTCCTTTAAATTGCTTTTAAAATATGTCGTTTTAGTCTATCTTTGAAATTTTCTTTTGAAAATCCTACCTCTATATCAAGTCCATCTATCTTGACCTTGACACCATCAAATTCACTTTTACTTTTATGTAAAGTAAGATCTATATCAAACTTTTTAGACAAACTTTTTTCCAAATAGGATAGTTGCTCTTTTGTCAAACTATCTTTAGAAAAAACCTCACCTTCATAAGTTCTATCTCTTTTGGATAACTCATCTTTTAGCTCTTTTGATACTCTATGTAACATATCAAGCCTACCATTTTGAGCCATAAGTTTTATGAGATTTACAGTAGTTTGACTGCAATTTTTTACAAAACTTATCAAAAGTTCCTCTTTTTTGTCTGTTGGTATATCTTTTGTTTCTAATATTGTTATAAATTTTTTACTTTGATATGCTTGGCTTATCTCTTGAAGTTGTTGTGAGATATTTTTGACATCTTTGTCGTTTATAACTGCTTGGGCATATCTTGAGGCTATCATACTACTCATATCATGCCACCTTTTTTAATATGATATCTGTTATATCTTCTGTTTTTATATCAATATCTTTGTTTGCTAATAGATCTGTGATAAAATCATCTACTACCTTTTTTGTAGCTTTTGTTGTTTGCACGGAGATGCTTTCATCAAATTTTTTACTCATATTTTCTATCGTTTCACCTGCTTCTTGGATAATTTTCTTTTCAATTGTATCACAAGAAGATGTAGCTTCATCTACAATCTTTAGTGATAAAATTTTTGCTTTTTCTAACTCTACTCTAGCATCTGAAAGTTTTTCTTCATTTTCTTTTTTCAACTTCTCGATATTTTCAAAACTATTTTTAATCTCATTTGTTCTGTTTTTAAAATAAGCTTTGATTTTATCAGCAAGTAGATAATATAGTATCAAAACAAATAAAACAAAGTTAAAACTTCTTTGAACAATATCTGTTTGCATATCTTCTCCAGCTGAAGCAAAAACAACTACTGGTAAAAAAAATAAGATAAACAACGGCACAATTTTTTTCATATATTTCCCCCTTTTATTATATAGATGTGACTTTTTGATTTATCTGTTTTAGATAATTGTCTCTTTCATCTTTTAAGCTATAGTGAAGTTTTTGCATCTGCACTTCAAGAGTGGATAAAAATACCTCATACCGACTATTCTCATCTGCTTTTGCCGATGATATAAGCTTGTTTGCCTTTTTGTTTGCTTTTTCTATCGCAACATCTCTTATGCTTTTGCTTTTCATTTTTGCTTCAAAAAGCATATCGTTTGCTTCTTTTTTGATAAGTTCAACTTTTTGATCATTGTTTTTGAGTATCTTTAGCTGGCTTTGTATCTCTTCGTCTCTTATTTGCATATGATACGATAACGGCTTAAACAATATCTTGTTTAAAATTGTAAGCAGCATCAAAAACACTACAGCAGAAATCAAAAGTAACATTGGGTCAATATCTAACATCTTTGCTCCATAATTTAAATTTGTCTATTATATCATAAAATTATTAAGCTAACCTCTACTAAACTGATATTATCTACATATGTGAAAAATTCTTTAAAAATAGTTTTAATAAAAGTTAACGATTATACTGATAATTGAAGATTTTGTAAGCTATTTTGCATAAAGTTTTCTTTTTGTCTTGCTTTTTAATCAACAAGAGAGTTGTTTTAACCCACCTCTTGCTCTTTTTGGTGGTGCTCTTAAGAATATTATAGTATAATACCTTTATATACAAAATAAGGGAAACAAATATATGGATATGTCGCCAAAACAGATTGTAGAATATCTTGATGACTATATAATAGGACAAAACAAAGCAAAAAGAACGATAGCTTTAGCACTTCGCACAAGATATAGACGAATGCAATTGAACAAAAAACTCCAAGATGAGATAATGCCAAAAAATATCCTAATGATAGGAAACACAGGAGTAGGCAAGACAGAGATAGCAAGACGATTGACAAAGATGATGAATTTGCCATTTGCAAAAGTAGAAGCGAGCAAATATACTGAAGTGGGTTATGTAGGAAGAGATGTAGAGTCTATGGTTCGCGATCTTGTAGCTGATGCTATAAACATATCCACAAAAGAGTTTGAAGAGAAGATGAAAGAGAATATCCAAAAAGAGGTGATACGAAAAATTGTCCAAATCTTAGTGCCACCACTTCCAAAAAATGCTACACAATCATCTCAAGAATCATTTATAAAAACCTACAACAAAATGGAGCAAAAAGTATTAAATGGCGATATGGACGATAAAGAGATAGTTATAAAAATGCCCAAAAAACGAACAGTAGAGATATTAGATACAAATATGCCTATGGTAGATATGCAAATTATACAAGATTCTATAGGAAATATGCTTAAAAACTCTAAAAACGAGACAATAGATAAAAAAACTACAGTTAAACAAGCCAAAGAGCTACTCAAATCAATAGCAAAAGATGAACTTCTCGATGAGGAGCTTATCAAAAAAGATGCGATATCAAAAGTAGAAAATGGTGGTATAATTTTCCTTGATGAGATTGATAAAATTGTAGATAACAGCAACGGCCAACACCAAGACCCAAGCAAACAAGGAGTTCAACGAGACCTTTTGCCTATCGTAGAGGGAAGTTCTGTCAATACAAAATACGGAAGAGTAAGCACTGATCATGTATTGTTTATAGCAGCAGGTGCATTTCATATAAGTAGTCCTAGCGATATGTTGCCAGAACTTCAAGGGCGATTTCCATTGAGAGTAGAACTCGAAGCTCTTGATGAAGAGGCTTTATATAAGATTCTTACAAATACCAAAAACTCTTTGCTCAAACAGTATGAAGCTTTGCTTAAAGTAGAAGGTGTCACACTTATTTTTGAAGATGAAGCT
Organism: Arcobacteraceae bacterium; assembly: GCA_029935705.1. Classification (GTDB taxonomy): domain Bacteria; phylum Campylobacterota; class Campylobacteria; order Campylobacterales; family Arcobacteraceae; genus B24-G6. Next base: position 51,152 of record JAOZJU010000001.1, on the reverse strand, counting down.
ATCAAGCAGTTTGCAAAATTAAGTGCAATAGCAAATGAAAAAACTGAAGATATAGGAGCAAGACGGCTTCATACCGTGCTTGAGAAGGTTCTTGAAGATATAAGTTTTGATGCAGATGAAAAAAGCGGAGAGACTATAAAAGTGACAAAAAAAATGGTTCAAGAAAAACTTGACAATATAATCCAAAATGAGGATAGCACGAGGTATATATTGTGATAATAGACACTCACACTCATCTTGACCACAGCAGATTTAAAAATGATATAGATCTTGTGATAAAAGATGCTATAAAGTGTGGAGTAAAAAAGTTTATAATCCCAGGAGCGAGTGCAAAAGATCTGCTTCAAGCTGTAAAATTAAGTGAAAAATATAGTGAAGTATATTTTGCAGTTGGTTGTCATCCATATGATATAGATAGTTTTGATGAATCACTCTTAAAAAACTATATCAACCATAAAAAGTGTGTAGCTGTAGGAGAGTGTGGGTTGGATTATTATAGACTGCCACAAAATGAAGAAGAAAAAAGAGATACAATCAAAAAACAAAAAGATATTTTCATCTTGCAAATAAAACTGGCTATTAGATACAAAAAGCCACTTATTGTGCATATAAGAGATGCAAGCGAACCATCTAAAGATATTTTGATAGCACAAAAAGCAAATATCGTAGGTGGGGTGTTGCACTGTTTTAATGCCTCAAATATATTGATAGATATGGCAAAACACAATTTTTATTTTGGTATAGGAGGAGTTGTTACATTTAAAAATGCCAAACAACTTCAAGAGATTTTACCCTCTATACCGTATGATAGGTTGCTTATAGAAACAGATGCTCCATATCTAACTCCAGAGCCAAACAGAGGCAAAAGAAATGAACCAAAATATTGTATAGATATATCTAAAAAAATTGCAAAGATATTAAACAAAACAGACCAAGAGATTCAAAACCAAAGCACCATAAATGCTACAAGGCTTTTTAATGTTATTTAAAATTTTGCTTTTTTGCTTTTTTTCTATATATCTATCTGCAAACCACATAGATAGGGGTTTTTTACAAAACGATATAGATGTGATTAGATCTTTTGATATAGATGAGAGTTATATATACAACAAAAGTTTTATTGAGGTATATAATGATATGATGCTATACAATAAAAATAAATATCAAGAGAGTCTAAACACAGCTATGCCATTTTTACCAAAGATAAAAAAGCTTCTTTATGAAAACAATATACCACAAACATTTTTGTATCTTGCTATGGCTGAATCCTATTTTAATACCGGTGCAAAATCACGAAAAAGAGCAAAAGGGGTCTGGCAGTTTATGAAATCAACAGCTAGACGATATGATTTGGTCATAAATCAACAGTTTGATGACAGGATGGATATAGTCAAATCAACAAAAGCTGCCATATTGTATCTGGGTTATCAAAAAAAGATTTTCGGCAGTTGGTATCTTGCTGTCTTAGGATACAATTGTGGCGAGGGCAGAGTATATGAAGCAATGGCGAGGGCTATTTTAGACAGATATGTAGAAAAAAATGGTTCATCAAGAACCACCAAACACTATGCTAAAACTATAAGAAAATATCAACAAAAAAGAGTAGGATTTTCGACACTATACAAAACATATAAAAAAATCAAGAAGTTAGGACCACTTCCACCTCTTGAATATCTTTTAAGAGTCCAAAAGGATCAAAAAAGACAATATTTTCCACAAGAGAGCAGAAGGTATCTTAAAAAGATACTCTCACTTGCTATCATGAGCCAAAAAAGTTTTTTGATAGATAAAAACAACACACATCTTTTAAATATAGGAGCAAATGATAGTATCAAAAAATTTGAACTAACAGGAGACCTCAATCTTGAAAATATAGCATCACTTGCAAACTTATCTACACAGAAGCTATCAACTTTAAACAAACATATTAGAAAAAAAATAATAGTTTCAGCAAAAAAAGGATATAATCTTTACATTCCATATGAGAATATCACACAAAAATTATTAGATAGATTAAAGGTAATAAGATGATAAATAGAGTATCGTTTGTATTTGTATTTGTTTTTATGGCATTGATAACTGGTTGTTCGAGCAAATTTACACTCACTCATGATAGAGTTGAAGGAACATTTGGTGGTGATATACGAATAATTCGTGGCGATGAGGGCAGTGTTGAAGATGATGAATACCAAAAACCAGAAGGCAAAACAACCACAAAAAAGTGCAAAAAAACACCAGCAACCATGCGACCATATACCATAAGAGGGGTAAGATACTACCCTACATATGTAGATGTGGGCGATAGATTTGAAGGTATAGCATCGTGGTATGGACCAAACTTCAATGGCAAAAAAACATCAAATGGCGAGATATACGATATGTATGCTATGACAGCAGCATCAAAAACTTTGCCTATGCATACTGTAGTTCGTGTCCACAATAAAAAAAACAACAAAAAAGTAGTAGTTCGTATAAATGACAGAGGTCCATTTGTAGCAGGCAGGATCATAGACCTTTCAAACAAAGCAGCAAGAGCAATAGATATGCATAAAGCTGGCACTGCAAAGATAGAACTGACTGTCTTAAAAGCTCAAAGATGCGAAAACACAAAAAAAACAAAAAAAACAAAAATAGCAAAAAGAGCAAAACAACAAGAAAATCAAAACTACTCTTTGCAAGTAGCATCATTTTTGGAAAAAAACAAAGCAATAAAGTTTAAAAATCGAGTCAAAAAACAAGTAGGCGGTGCATACAAAACTGTTATAAGAAATAGCACAGTTGGAAGCAAGATATATAGAAGAGTTTTTATAGATGGATTTAGATCCAAAGAAGAGGCTCAAGATTATAAAGATAGAACATGGACAAATAGTCTCATAGTTCAAACAAGGTAGATATATGACAAAGATTGAAAGAAAAACAAAAGAGACAGATATAGTATGTCAATTGTGTATAGATGACACAAAACAGAGCAAGATAGAAACTGGTATTGGATTTTTTGACCATATGCTTGAAGCTTTTGCAAAACATAGCGGTATATATATCTATCTGACATGTAAAGGGGATATTGAAGTAGATGCTCACCATACAGTTGAAGATTGTGCTATAGTATTAGGTCAAGCTTTGCACAACGAGATATTTCCAGTATCAAATATCCAAAGGTTTAGCGATGCCACAATAGTTATGGATGAAGCATCATCTACTACTGTTATAGATATTAGCAATCGTCCATATCTTGTATTTGATATGGCTATAGATGGTTTTGTGGGCGAGTTGCCTACTGAACTTGTAGAAGAGTTTTTTTATGCATTGGTTACAAATATGAAAATATCTTGTCATATCATAAACAATCGTGGTAAAAATAAGCATCATATAATCGAATCTATATTTAAAAGTTTTGCTATAAGTTTAAAAAAAGCACTAACTGTAACTAAGCAAGCTGGTATTCCAAGCACCAAAGGGATTGTTTGATGATAAAACTTATAGTTTTAGATGTAGATGGCACCATGACAGATGGCAAGATATATTATGATGAAAATGGTATAGAATCAAAAAGTTTTTCAGTCAAAGATGGAATGGCTATTGCTATATGGACTAAAAAGTTAGGCAAAAAATGTGCCATAATCACTGGACGAAACTCAAAAATTGTCCAAAAAAGGGCAGATGAACTTAGTGTGACATACTGTTTTCAAGGTATCAAAGAGAAGCTGTCAGTATTGGAAGATATTTGCAAACAAGAGAATATCACTTTTGATGAGGTGGCATCTATAGGGGACGATCTAAATGATCTATCTATGTTAAAAGCTACCAAACTATCATATGCACCAAACGATGCATCGCCACATGTTAAAGATATAGTTACAAATATATGCGACAAAGATGGTGGAGATGGTGCTGTGCGATATATGATCGAAGATATATTAAAAAACCAAGATGAGTTGCAGGAGTATTTGTCAATATGGTAGAGAGAGTTTTTTATATTTTTGCTATTTTACTTTTGTTGATATCTTTTATGGAGGTTAAAAACAAAACCAACGATACCACAAAAGAGGATTTGCCACTTGTAGAGGCATATGATTTTGATATAAAACAGATAAACAACGACGGTATATCACAACAAATATCAGGCAGTATATTTCAAAAATATGAGAAAAAAGAGTTGATGAGCGATGCTAATATTCAAACAGATGAGGATATGACAATCGAAGCTAAAAAAATCAAAAAAATCAAAAATATGATATATCTTGATAGAGATATCAAGATAAAAACTAATAATTTGGTGCTTTATACAGACCAATTGGTGCTTAATAATAAAACTAAAATACTTACAAATAGCAACAAATATCATGGGCTTTACAACGATATAAAAATAAGCGGCAACAATCTTTTTGTAGATATGAACAAAAAAGAGATAAAATCAACCAATGTTGTATTTGAACAATAAGGATAAAATATGAGATATATATTGATAAGTTTGATGATAGTTAATCTTTTTGCAGTTGAATCAAGTAAAGAAAAAATCAAAGCACAAGCAAATAAACTATACATAAGTGATGAAAAAAACATAGTAGAGTTTATAGGAGATGTCAAACTTGATATGGGACAAGATAGTTTAAAAGCTGGCAAACTTATCATAACTATGAAGTTGATAAAAAACAAAAAAAAGCCTGTGCTTTTTGTAGCTACAAAAGATGTAGAGCTTGTAGCAAAAACAAAAACAAACTCATATATATGTAAAGGTGACAAGATAGTATTTAAACCAGAAGATAATATATATGAAATAATAGGCAACGGATATGTCTATAACAAAACAGAACAAAAAGAACTATTTGGTGAAACGATATATATAGATATGATAAAGGGCGAAGCGAGAATTGTTGGCAACAAAAACAACCCAGTTAAGTTTATCATGAATATGGATAGCAAATGAGACTAATAGATGCTTTATTTAACAAATCAGCTCAAAGTATTAAAGATAGTGTGCCAAGCGATATGGCTGAAGTGGCATTTTTAGGCAGGTCAAATGTAGGTAAAAGTTCATTGTTAAATAGTTTGACAAATAAAAAAAAATTAGCCCTATCTTCACAAACTCCAGGCAAAACAAAATTGATTAACTTTTTTGATATAACATATCAAAACAAAGAAAAAGAGAACTTTTTTTGTAGATTTGTAGATCTGCCTGGATTTGGATATGCAAAAGTATCAAAGTCGCTAAAATATGATTGGCAAGAGAAGCTTACTGATTTTTTATTTAAACGATACAGCATACGAGTATTTATTCACTTAATAGATAGTAGACATAGATCTTTGGATATAGACAAAGAGGTGGCTATATTTATAAACAAATTTAAAAAACCAGACCAGATAGTTGTAAACTGTTGGACAAAGATAGACAAGCTAAAAAAGATGGAGTTGGTCAAACTAAAACAACAACACCCAGATGGTATCTTTGTATCAAATCTAAACAAACAAGGAGTTGATGATCTTAACAATCTTATCACCAAATTTTTGTTTAAGGAGAGAATATATCAATAATATAGAGTATTTTAAACCAACACTTAAAGATATAAACGATATGCAAAAGTTAGTTAAGCCATATATAGAAGATGGCACGATATTGCATAGATCAAATGATGAGATAGCTACAACCATAAGGTCATATACATCTGTAAAGATTGACAATATACTTTGTGGTTTTGTAGCTTTGCATATTCATAGTCAAGAGTTAGCAGAGATAAGAAGCTTGATAGTAGACAAAACAAACAGAAATCATGGCATTGGAACGACACTTGTAAATATGTGTCTTAAAGAGGCAAAACAATACAATGTGAAAAAGGTATTGACCTTGACATATAAGGAGCAGTTTTTTTTAAACTTAAATTTTGATATAATACAAAAAGAAACAATCCCAGAGCATAAGATATGGGCGGACTGCATAAAGTGTAAACATTTTCCAATATGTAACGAAATAGCACTGATAAAAAAGGTATAAATATGACAAAACAAACAATAAAAGATGAGTTTGACTCACACTTAAAAACTATAAACAAGATGATAAAAGGTTCGTATGACGATATAGAACTTGTAGCAAACCAGGTTGTACAAACCATAAAAAACAACAATAAAATATTGCTAATAGGCAACGGCGGAAGTGCCGCAGATGCTCAACATATAGCAGCAGAACTTACAGGAAGATACAAAACAAACAGAGAACCACTTTGTGGCATAGCACTAACTACAGATACATCTGCTATAACTGCTATTGCAAATGATTTTGGATATGATATGGTGTTTGCAAGACAACTTCAAGCAGTAGCAAAAAAAGGGGATATGCTCATAGCTATAAGCACAAGCGGAAATAGCAAAAATATCATCAATGCCATAATTGAAGCAAAAAAGATAGGCTGTAGCTGTATAGGGTTTAGCGGAAACGACGGAGGAGATATGAATAGATTTTGTGATATAAATATAGTCGTGCCATCTTCAAATACTCCCCGAATACAAGAGATGCATATACTTATAGGACATACTATTTGTCAAGTAGTAGATGACAATTTTAAGGAGAATATATGTGTGGAATAGTAGGATATATTGGCAAAAAAGATATAAACAAAATACTTCTTGACGGACTTAAAGAGCTTGAATATAGAGGATACGATAGTGCAGGAATTGCTACTATGAGTGATGGAGAGTTTAAAGAATACAAAGCAGTAGGCAAGATAAAAAATCTAGAAAAAAAGATATATCAAACCTCTGAAACAAAAAACAATACAGACAAAAGCTCTACAGGTATAGGCCATACAAGATGGGCAACACATGGCAAACCTACTGAACTAAATGCTCACCCACATCTTGGGGATTATTCATATGTAGTGCACAATGGCATAATAGAAAACTACAAAGAACTAAAAGATGAACTAATTCAAGTTGGTAAAAAGTTTGTATCTCAAACAGATACTGAAGTTATTGTTCATCTTTTTGAGTATTATTTTGACAAACTAAATGATTCTAAAAAAGCATTTGATGCTACGATATCAAGGCTTCAAGGAGCATACTCTATCTTACTTATCACACAAGCACAACCAGACAAAATATACTTTATAAAGTTAGGTTCGCCACTTGCTATAGCTACTTGTAGCGATGGTGAGTATTATATAGCTTCATCTCAGTCGCCACTTATAGGATTGGCAAATAGTGTAACATATCTTGAAGATGGTATAAGTGGAGTAGTTTATGAAAATAAAGTTGAATTTTTTGAAAAAAACAAAAGAGTAACAAACGATATAAAATGGCAAGATTTACCAATATCTAAACTCTCTGCCCAAAAAGATGGTTTTCGTTTTTTTATGGAGAAAGAGACTTATGAACAATCATCTGTGATAGTTGATACCATGATGGGGCGAATAAAAGATGATGAGATAGTTTTTGATGAGTTTGATAGTGATTTTTTAAAAAATATTGATGGGGTATTAATATCTGCTTGCGGAACCAGCTATCATGCTGGTTTGACAGGTAGTTATCTGTTTGAAAGATTGTCTAAAATTCGCACTCAAGTTGAAGTAGCCAGCGAGTTTAGATACAAACAACCATTGCTCTCAAATAAAACTCTCTTTATAGCTATAAGCCAAAGTGGTGAGACAGCAGATACTATAGAAGCCCTAAAGATGGCAAAAAAGGCTGGCTTGAAGACTGTTGTTGTTTGCAATGTAGATAACTCATCTATGACAAGAGTAGCAGATGTAACTATACTACTTCGCGCTGGTATAGAAAAAGGAGTCGCAAGCACAAAAGCATTTTCAACACAAGTTACTGTGCTTTGGATGCTTAGTCTTTATATAGGCAAACAGATCAAAACTATATCAAACAAACTCTTAAAAAGTGAGATAAAAGCACTACGAGAGACACCAAAATATTTGATAATAGATGAAAATATCCATCAAAAGTGCCAAAGATTGTCCAAAAGATATTTGCACGGAGATGGCTTTTTCTTTATAGGTAGAGATGTTTTTTATCCACTTAGTTTAGAAGGTGCTTTAAAGTTAAAAGAGATTAGTTATATTCATGCTCAAGGATACCCAGCAGGAGAGATGAAACATGGACCAATAGCATTAGCAGATGAAAAATTGTTCACAATTGCCCTTATGCCCAAAGGTTTATTGTATGAAAAGACTAAATCAAATGTCCAAGAACTCATAGCAAGAGATAGTGTAGTGTTGAGCATATCGCCTATATCTTTCAAACTTGCGGATGATTTTATAAAAACTAAAGATAGCGAACACTATATGCATGAGTTTTTTGAGATGCTAGTAGTGTTGCAACTATTTAGTATGGAAGTGGCCATAAGATTAGGCAATGATGTGGATATGCCACGAAATCTTGCAAAAAGTGTAACTGTAGAGTAGTGTTGTAAAACTAACACCTATATCATATTTGTTTGATACAAAAGTAGGAAAAAAAGGTTGTAAGCTTACTACTAAAACTCATAAACTATCAAAATTTAACCCCAAGAGTTATAGTAGTTTTTGCTTTGCTATCAAGCAGGTCATTTGAATAATATGTGATAGTTATAGGAAAAGCAAGAGTATGAGCTAAAAGCAGATCAAGTTTTATGCCTACAAACTTCTCTAATAGATTCGTGTTTTGGTTTTGTTTGATACTATAGTTGCTCGCACCCATTATTATAGCTTCTCTTCGTATCGAAAGTGGTAAGCTGTAAAAATATATTGGCATATTGATAGTTTTAGCAAACGATATGGTGGATTTTTGAATATCTTTAGCAAACTCTTTGGTATCTAAACTTGGCATAATTATATCAGTATGGTCAAGATTTAATATCTCATTTGATATTTTTACACCACGACTTTGTGTCAAAATCTCAGTATCGCTTTTGGTTCGTTGATAAGTTGCATTGATATATGTTTGCCACAAAAGATGGTGAGAGAAAGTTGTCTTTACTCCGTATGTGTTATCTCTTCTGTCATATTTATAATATATATCTGCTTCAAACTTTTTGTGTGGGAAAAACGACAAAGGAAAAGTTCTTTGTTTGGTATAATTTGCCGAAAAAACTGTAGGATTTTTCTCTTTTTGATAAGGGCTAAAATATCTGTATAGATTTAAGTTGCTTTGGGCATTTGCATTTTTTTCTATCGCTAAATCAAGTTTGACATATGCTCCATAATCTTTCTCTTTTTGTTTTTTTGATACTCTTTTTATACTATAATAGTTTGCTTGATACTTTAATATATCTTTTCTATTTTCATAAGAGACCATAGCTATATCTTCATCAAAACTATCTATAACTTTTATAGAAAATATATTGTCACTTTTATCATCTACAAAATTTGCCGTCAAATCATAATAGCTTTTATTTTCATCTGTGCTATAACTAATAGTAGGCAATATATTTGCAAGTGTAAGGTTTGAAAATTCACTGTATTTTGTAGAGTTTGTTAATATATTTTTTGGTTTTTTATCTCTTTTGTTTATATATCTCTTTTTTGATAAATTTTGAAAATATATATCTGCTTTGATTTTTTTTGATTTTTCAATTGAGACTTGAAAACCATTTTTATCTATCGATGTGAGTAAAAAATTATTTTTAGATATTTTTTTCATATCTACAATGTTGTCAGCATCAAACAATCTATATGTTTCGCCATCGTTTAACTCATAAACAGTAGAGCCATATTTTGTATTTGCAACTATATATATCGTATCGTCATCTATATCTAATAGTTTGGCATAATATCCATCAAACTTGTATATTGTATCGCTATTTTTATGCAGATATCTTGTGTGGTTTTGTTGTGTAAAATAGTATATATTGCCTTTTGTATCAAAAATAGAGTTTGAAACTGTTTTATCTATAAACTTGTCGTTTAAATAAAGTCGATTTTTGATAAACGATTTTGATATATCTACAAAGAGTTTTCTGTTTTGAAATATATCTTGTACAAACTTATTTTTTGTTCCTTTTAATAACTTTTGATTTTTATCAAAAAGTCCAGTTTTGTAAGTTTGCGGAAAGATAAAGTTTGAACCAACTGCATAAAGTTTACCATCTATGCCAAATAGTTTGCCGTTGTCTAAAGTGGTATCAATTTTTTTGATTTTTTGATTTTTGGTATTAAATATATTTAGTTTTTTTTGGGTTAAAAGGTCAGTAGTGATAAAATATATTTTGTTTTTGATTTTAGATAAAATTGGTTTTTGTTTTGAAGTAGCTAATATATTTTGAGTCTTTAATCGCTTAAAATTTGTATTGCTTTTTTTTGTGTAGTTTATAAAACTCCTAATAGATGCATCAAAACTTATCCCAAAATGAGACAAAAATGTATCATTGAGCAAAAATGGATTGATAGAATGGATAGAGTGATTGTAAAAAAATTGATTTACTTTATCTATGCCATAAATATCTTTTAGATACAACATATAGTATCCACCTACGATATATTTTTCTTCATTGTATGGATATGACAGATGATTGTTGATAAAATTAACTTCATCAAAATTGTCTTGTAGTAGTATGCTATTTTTTAAAGCTTTCAAGCTACCATTGTACAATCTGCCGCCATTGTTGTTTATTGATTCGTTTAAAACCGCATTGCCTTCTGTTAATCCAGTTGGCAAAAAGATATTTGGTATAGTCCAAAATGGCAATACCACAACTATAGGCATAAAGTTGTTGCCAAGATATTTTTTGAGTATTTTTGATATTTTTGATTTTTTAGCATTGATCTGATAGTTGTGTGCTGTTTCGTGTATAAGCAAAGTCTCAAGCCAAGAGTTGTTTGCAAAATATTCATTCATAAGCCCGCCACCACCAAAAAGCACTTGTATATTTCGAGGATTTTGTGTAGAGTAGGCATTTGCAACTTGAACTTTGTCAGACACGAGGACGATTTTTAGTTTTTCATCAAGTTTATAACCAAAACTTTTGTCATAATATTGCAAAATATTTTTCATCTTTTGTTTGATAAATATGGCTTCAGTTTCGTGCTGTTTTGTGTATATGATATCAAAAAACTTATTTTTGTCTATGAGATAATTTTCTGCATTTGATGATATGACAAACAAAACAATCAAAAATATTTTTTTTATAATCATAGCTTAACTTTTTGTTATAATATCAAAACTATCTTAAAATTAGAAGGTACTTTTTAGAGGTTCTTTAATAATTTTAGGTATAATACCCTAAATTTTAAAGGAGTGGATATGAGATACTATTATATTGTTAAATTGGTATTGTATATTGTAGTTGTTTTTGCTATGATAAGTTGTGGTGGTCAAGGTAGTGAATATCCCACAAGAGAAAATACAATCACTAAAAATAAAGAGAAGTTTATCATCACAATTGATGTGTCAAACGACTACGATACTATCAATATACCTACAGATATATCATATGTTTATGACTATACGATAGATTGGGGTGATGGAACTATAAATTATAATCAAACCACAGATGCAAATCATACATACTCTACAAGCGGAGACTATGTAGTTCAAATATCTGGACAATTTCCAACTATTCGTCAAAAAGATTGTTTTATTAAAGACAACTGTTCTATAAAAAGGATAAACAATTGGGGCAATATATCATGGAGCAGTATGAAAGAAGCATTTTGTGGATGTAGATATATCTTGATGATAGCAGATGACAAACCAAACCTTTCAAGTGTAACAGATATGTCATTTATGTTTTATGGAGATAGTAAATTTCAAGCTGTCAAAAATATAAATGACTGGAATGTATCAAATATTGAAAATATGAGACATATGTTTACTGATAATACAAAATTTAACCAAGACATAAGTAGCTGGAATACATCACATGTAACAAATATGGAGCATATGTTCTATGGGGCAAGTAGTTTTAGTCAAGATTTGTCAAGTTGGAATGTATCTTCAGTGACATCTCATCGTGATTTTGCTTTAGATTCTGGTGGTGTAGTAGAACCAATATGGCCATGACATTTAATCAAATCTTAATCATGAGCATTAGAATTACAACAGCAAATAGATTTAAGAATTATATCATATAATGAAAGTAGATAAAAAAGGAACAGTATGAAAAATATAGTAAAAAGTATGACAATAGTAGCGATGATAACTACACTATCGTGGTCAATCACAGCAAAAGAGGTAATGAAAAAAGTTTATACAAAAGCAGATAGACACAAAACACAGAAGTTTGATGTCAAGATGAATATAGTCAACAAAGCTGGTGAATACAAATATAGATTTTTCACCAATAAAAAACAGATAAAAAAGAGTGAGCGAAAAGGGTTGATAAGATTTTATAAACCTACAAATATAAAAAATAGTTCTCTACTTACTGTATCAAAAAAAGGCAACAAAAATCAGTGGATATATCTACCGGCTTTTAAAAGTATCAAAAGATTAAATACAAAAGAGAGGTCAAAAAGTTTTATGGGTTCGGACTTTAGTTATATAGATATAGCAGGGCGAGAGTTAAATGACGATAAACACAAGATGTTAAAAGAAGATAGTAAATATTACTATATCCAAAGCAAACCAAAAAATAAAAAAGATAGCTACAGCAAGATGGAGCTTATCGTAGATAAAAAAAAGTTTATAGTTCTTAAGATAATATTTTATGATAAAAAAGGCAAACAATTAAAGACACTTGACAATAAAAAATTTAAACTAATAAAGGGTAGTTACTTTGCAGTGCTATCAATCATGAAAAATCTAAAATATGGTGGTAATACAAAATTGGAAGTAAACGAGATAGAAGTAGGCAAAAGTGTTGGATATATTGGTATCAAAAGTTTAAAATAATAGTATGTATAAGATAGTTTTTGCCTTTATATTTTGTAGCATTGTTCTGTTTGCAAAAGAGTCCTTGTCTATAAATAGTGTTGAATTTAGTGACAAAAAAAGCAAACAAACATCAAACTATCTTGAAAAAGTATTTTCAGGTGAGATAGGTGTATCATACTCTACAAACGACACAAGCAATAGAGTGGCTTATTTTGGAACTTTAAGATATGAAGATCTGTTTTACAATTTTATCAAGGCAAAATTAGAGTATAGATATACAAACTTAAATATCAAAAAAGAGTTATCCTTAAGAGTAGATACACCAGGTTTGCCAAATACCAAAACAGTTGAGAAGAGTTTTACTACAAGTGGTTTTCGTGAGGCATATCTTGATTTTGATTTGGGAAGATATGTATCGTTTTCTATCGGTAGACAGGTCATAGTATGGGGGCAGTTTGAGATATTGTCACCTATTGATATGCTTTTGCCATATGAATACTCTACTGGCATATCAAGTATATCAAAAGTTCAAAATAGATTGCCTCAAAATTCAGCTATATTAAATATATTTCCAAGTTCAAATTTCAAGATAGCTGGATATTATTTTCCAAAGATTGAAAGAGATGAGATGGTTCAAGAGATATTTGATGCTGGAGAAGTATATTATGATATAAATCAAAAAAAGATTGAACAACCAGATAAAGACGAAGAGTATAGAATAGCCATGAGAGCTACATATTTTGCAGATAACTTTACTTTTGGGATTACTTATTATGATGGTTGGGAGAATTTCTTTACAGAGTATGAATATTTGGAGCCCTCATCAAGAAATAGGTTGCATGATGATTTAACAATAGTAGACTATCCTATGGTTTCAAAAGTGATAGCCACAGGTATTGAACTATCTGTCCCTATCAACAAATGGACATGGAAACTTGAAGCCACACAAACAAAATCTACAAAAGGGTTTGATCCTGTAAGGCTAAATGACTATGATATAGCAGTAGGAGAAGAAAAGGATTTTCTTGACTGGGTGATGAAAAAAAACGATGGCAAAAATTTTGTGCCTATGTGGAAGACTTGGTTGTCTGCTGGATTTGATTATAGTTCTAAAAAATGGCAAACTAACTTTTTGTTGTTGTTTGTAGATGAAAATATCATAGGAAAGGAAAATGAAAATCGTATGAGACAAAGCTGGGAAATACAAGCTTCATATTATAATGAAAGTGAAGTGCAAAATAGTTGGTATTATCTACCTTTTGTTCATACGGCTAGATATTTTGACAAAGACAAACATACAGCTTTGGGTTTTGGTTATGGGATATATGGAGACGGGTTTAAGGTATTTACCTATTTTAAAGATGTCATCAAAGATGATTTTACTTATGGTATTTCTTTAGAAATGCTTGATTTGCCATCTGATATGCAATTGAGTGATGAGTATTATGAATCATCTACAACACAAGGTTTGTTTAGATTGTTTGGGCTTTATAAATTTTAAAAGGAAAATTATCAAATATTATGCACTAAAATTTGTCATCATCTTGTTACAGCTTATGTTGTTTGGTTTTTTACTTTTTGGAGCAAAAAGTATTACTATGGACAACAGTCAATGGTTAGATGATTCACATCCAGTTAAAGTGGACAAACTATATCTTGAAGATAAGTTTGGAGTTAAAGAGTCTACCATAATTATAATCAAACTTCAAGATAGTTTTTTTCAACAAAAATATATCAATGAACTGAAAGATATTACTAATAAGCTTGAAAATATAGCTCTCATAGAAGAAAATATCAATACACCATTAAATAGTGATACTATAATCAATAAAAACGATGAGTTAAATATAGCAAAATATGGCGATGCATTAGATGATGGAGTTATAGGTATAGATGAGTTTAAAAGTAGATTTTTAAATTCGATATATAATTTAGAGTTAGTATCAAAAGGTCAAAATGAGTTTGCGATAGTTGTAGGTATAGATAGACAATACAAAAAGCATCATCATAGAACAGAACTTATGACAAAACTTGAAGATATATTGAAAAATTCAAGATATTTTAAAAACTTTAGTTTTGCTGGTTCAACTGCACTATTTTATGAGATAGACAACAAAACTTTGTATAGTATAGCAAACTCACTTATCATATCATTTACAGTATTTATGTTACTTATTGTTGTTGTTTATAGAGACTTTTATAGAGTTATGATATTAAGTAGTAGTGCTATATCTGCTGTGCTTTTGAGTATAAACAGTATAAAATTATTACATATAGATTTAAATAGTATAAATATCATTATCCCAGTTATTGCTATTACTATAGCAGTAGCGGATACTATTCATATACTAAATAGATACGATAGGTTAAGATACCATAAATTTAGACTAAAAGAGACCTTTAAGCAGACTATTTCTCCAGTATTTTTCACAAGCATGACCACTATGGTTGGTTTTGGTTCATTTTATTTTAGCGAGATTACTCCTTTGCAAAATTTTTCAAGTGAAGCATTTGTTGCTATTGTAAGTATATTTGTATTTTCTGTGCTTGTTGTATATCTCAATCTTTTTATATTTGGACAAAATTTTAAGCAAAACAATACAAGAGAGCCATATAAAATAATATATTTTTTATACAAACTAATTCAAAATAGATATAGATATATAGTTGCTTTTAGTTTTATTTTGATATTAACATCTGGCTTTTATCTTACCAAGTGGACAACAGAGACTAATTTTTTGAAAGTTTTTTTCAATAAAAATGAAAGTTTGGTTAAAAACTTTAAGTTTTTTGATGTGAATTTCAATGGCACTGGAAATTTTGATATTATTATCAAAAAAGACAAATCAGATTTTGAAAAACTTGATGAGTTTAATACTATAATCAAACTCCAAAGAGAGATAGAAAAGATTGACAATATAATCACCACTAAAACTTATGCAGATTATATATCTATGATAAACAAAGAGGTGATAGGTGGCAAGTATCCTACAAGTGAAGAGCAATTAAGTCAAGAGATATTGTTTATAAGTTTTTCGAAATCAGCTGAAAAAAAAGAGATAATATCAAATTATGTTAATTTTGATTATTCTCAAGTTAGGATAAATATAAAAACTCCAAATTTAAGTTCATCACAATATAGAAAACTGATAAATGATATAAAACAGGTTGTAAAAACTGCAAATTTGCAAAACTATATTTTGACAGGCAATGAATATTTTGTATTTAAGTTAAGTGACTATGTGATACAAACACAAATACAAAGTCTCCTTTTGTGTGCTTTGTTTATATTTATGGTATTTTTCTTTCTTTTTGGATTTAGATACAGTATCATTGCATTTGCTGTAAACTTTACTCCTATTGTGGTAGTGCTTGGATTTTTGGTATTTATGGGCGATTCGTTTGATTTTGCGACTGTTATTATAGCTGGTATTGCTATAGGGTTTTGTGTCGACGATACTATTCATATGATGCACCACTTCAAAAAACAAAAAACAAAAAACAAAAAATTAGCAATATTAAACTCCGTAAGAGTATTGTATCGCCCTTTGCTTTTAACTACAATTATACTGGGTATTTGTTTTTTTAGTTTCTATTTTTCATCTATGGTTGTTACTCAAAAGTTTGGATTTTATACTCTTGCGGCAATTATTTTGGCATTTTTAAGTGATATTATTTTGCTTCCTGCATTGATTTTTGGTTATAAAAATAAAAATTGAACTCTGATTAAAGAACAAGTTCATAACTGTAGCAAAGCCCGTAGGGAAGTGAAGTTTAAGCGAAAAAAGCTCTATTTTTTTGAATTATCTATAGTTAATCCCACAAGCTTTTTTTGAACTTTTTTCATCCAAATCAACTTCTTCTATAAATTTTGTTAATTAATTAGAGTGTTCAATTATGAGCTATGTCTAATATATTAAAGGAAATTTAGCATAACTCCGCCTATTAGAGACAAAATTATGGTTATGATAATAGTTAGTTTGTCATCTAAAGTTTGATTTATATTGTATCTATCAGAGATAAAATCAGCTATTTTCATAGCAGGATATATCATGATGACAAGCAAAGGAGCTGAAAATACAAGAGTAAGTAATATATCCATCATATCACAATCTACTTGCTTCATAAAGTTTGTTTGATACAACTTCAGCTTTAGACAATAGTTCCTTTGCACCACTTGCTATACAATCAACTGCAAGATGTCTGCCCATATTTTCACAGCTTGATACTAGTGAAGTTGCTTTGTGATATATAGTTTGGGTGCCATCTGGCAATCCAATTAACACCTCCATATTTATGATATCATCATCTATGAAAGCATGACAAGCTACTGGAGATGAACATCCAGCTTCTATTTTTGCTATAAAATCCCTCTCCATAGAGGCACAAAGATATGAGTCTTTATCGTTTAGTTTTTTGGCTATCTCTCTTAGTTTGTCGTTGTTTGAGACTATTTGTATGCCTAAAGATGCCTGCCCCATAGGTGGTATCATCATATCAAGTGGAAGCTTTTGGATATGTGGGATATTTTTGATGAGGTTTAACCTCTCCAATCCTATATAAGCTAAAATGATAGCATCGTATTGACCTGATGATAGCTTCTTTAATCTTGTGTTTACATTGCCTCTTAGTTCTTTGATAGTCAAATCTGGACGAATTTTAAGTAGTTGCATCCTTCTTCTTAAACTCGTAGTTCCTACTATAGCCTTTTTTGGCAAAGAGTTTATTCTCTCATATTTGTGTGATAAAAAGATATCACTTTGATCCTCTCTTTTGGTTATGGCTGCTAGTTCCAAACCATCTGGCATATATGTAGGAACATCTTTTAAGCTATGGACTGCCATATCTGCTTCGCCTTCAAGCATAGCATCTTCAAGCTCTTTAGTAAAATGTCCCTTGCCACCTATTTGAGATAGGGGTTTATCCAATATTTTATCACCTTGGCTTACTATTTTATTTAGTGTGATATCCATATCTGGATAGATTATTTTCAATTTGTCTTTGATATAGTTAGCTTGCCACAATGCCAAATCACTAGCTCTGGTGGCTATTGTTAATCTTTTCAAACTATTTAAGCTTTTTGTATAGATCTCTTGTTTTGTCAAGTTTTCCATCTATAAATATAGTTGGTGTCCCTGAGACTAAAGCATCGCTTGCTATTTGCATATCTTTTTTGATTTCATCTTGAATCTCTTTTGTATCTATATCTTTTGTAGTCAAGTTTGAACCAACTGCTTTGTTAAATGCTTCAATTATTTTTTGTGGGTCTGTTTCTCGTGGGTCAAAACTGTTTTCAAATTTTGCTTGATAGGTTTTTGTCTCTAGATCTTTTATTTTGTTCTCTTCTTTAAGTTTTATCATAGCTTGTGCCAAAGTGATCGAAGCTGGATGTATATTTGTAAGTGGAAAATGATAATAATAAAGCGAAATTAGTTTTGGGTTGTTTTTTGCATATGTTATAATCTCTGGCACATACTCTATACAAAAAGGACACAAAGGATCTGAAAAAAGCACAACTTTGTGTTTAGCATCTTTGTTTCCAGCTATAAGATGGTCATCTTTATATAACTCTTTTGGAACTGTAACTTCTATACTATCTTTGAACGATCTGCTTGTTTTGTGGTCAAAAAGCTCAGTTGCTATCACTTTGCCATCGCTAAATAGTATATCTTTTGTTTCAAATTCATTTTCATCTTGTTTTAGCTCTAAGCTTAGCACATAAGCAGTCCAACCATCTATTTGCAACTTTTGTTCTAAAAACAAAGATATATTTCTAACATCTAAACTAGTCCCAAGTGATATTCTCTTTTTTTCAAATGCTACAATATCCTCTTTGGTTATATCTCCTTTAGTTGTAGTAGTTTGATTTTTCTCTCCAAAACATCCACTAACTGACAATATGCTTAGTATCATCAATAACTTCAACATCAATAATCTCATCGTTTTTCCTTTTGTTTAAATTTGTTTCATTATACCTAAAATTACTTTGGTATGACCTATGAGTTCTATTTTCTTTAAAACTAAAAAATGGCTTAAATATATATGTAGATATAGAAAATTGCAAAACTACTCCTATGATATCAGTAAAAAAGCCGGGCATTATCAACAACAATGCACCTATACCACTACCAATACTTCCTTTTATAAATTCATCTTGTGATAGTTTGCCCTCTTTGATTTGTTTGATTTTATCTACTGCTGAATATTTAAAGTTTTGTAGTATATAAACACCCACAACAAATGAAACCACAAACTCCATAAATGTCATCAAGCCACCAAGCATAGCAATAAATTGCGACGATATCATCACTTCAATAAAAATAAAAATTAAAAAATATATCAAGAGAATACCCTTTTAAATATAAGATCAATATTTTTTGTATAATAACCATAATCAAAACAAGATTTTATCTTTTCTTCACCAATCAAATCAACCAATTGTTTATCGTTTAAAAGGTGTTGTAGATAAAGTGAGTTGCCGTTTTTGTCAACAGTTGCCTTGTTTTGACCTATCTCTTCCCAAACTTTCATAGCATTTCTTTGGACAATTTTGTATGCATCTTCGCGACTTACTCCGGCTTTTGGAAGCTCCAATAAAACTCTTTGTGAAAATACAAGCCCACCTGTTAAGTTTAGATTTTTCATCATATTTTTTGGCATTACTGTTAAATTTTTGATCACACCAGTCATACGATGAAGCATAAAATCACAAGTTATAAAACTATCCGGCATCCAAAATCTCTCAGTAGAGCTATGTGATATATCTCTTTCATGCCACAAAGCTACATTTTCCATAGCTGGTGTGGCATATGCTCTTATTATCCTTGCTAGTCCTGTGACATTTTCTGTTAAGATAGGATTTCTTTTGTGAGGCATAGCGGAGCTACCTTTTTGTCCTTTAGCAAAAAACTCCTCACACTCATATAGTTCTGTTCTTTGCCAGTGTCTTACTTGAACTGCAAACTTTTCAATCGATGAAGCTAGCAAAGCCAAGCTTGTAGCTACTTGAGCATATCTGTCTCGTTGGATTATTTGATTTGATACAGGTGCTACAGACAAGCCTAACTCTTGACAAGCTAACTCTTCTAACTCAAGTGGTGAGTGAGCGAAGTTTCCCATAGCTCCAGAGATTTGACCTACAGATATAGTCTCTAAAGAGAGATTAAGATTTGATAAGTGTCTTTTTAGTTCATCATGCCAAACAGCAAGAACCAAACCAAAAGTGATAGGCTCTCCATGGATACCATGACTTCTTCCTACCATCAAAGTCATCTTATGTTCTATAGCTCTATCTTTTATGGCACTCATCATCTCTTTGACATCTTTTATTATCAACTCCATAGATGATTTTAGTTGTAAAGCAACTGCTGTATCTATTGTGTCGCTACTTGTCATACCGTAGTGAAACCATCTGCTCTCTTTTCCTAAAGAGTTTGCTACTGAAGTTGTAAATGCTATCAAGTCGTGTTTGGTCTCTTTTTCTATTTTGTCTATCTCATCTATATCAAATGATCCATTTTTGATAATTTTTTGACAATCTTCATCATCGATAAGACCAAGTTTGTTCCATGCTTTTACCACTGCTATCTCTACATCAAGCCATGCTTGATATTTTGCTTGAATAGTCCATTTGCTACTCATAATCTCTCTTGCATATCTATCTATCATCTTACTATACTCTTTATTTTTGATTTTAGTTTATCTATTGTAAAACCATATTTGTCAAATAGGTCAACATCTTTGCCACTGCTTCCAAAGCTGTCAATATTTATAACATATGAAGCATATTTATAATACTCTATAGCAGTTGCCATCTCTACTGCTATGACTGTTGTGTTTTTGTCTATAATTTTATCTATATAGGTTTGGCTTTGTTCATTTAACAGATCAAAACAAGGCACTGATACTATGTTGCACCTTATGCCTATCTCTTCAAGATGACAAGCTGTCTTTAAGCAGAGCATAACCTCACTGCCACTTGCCATGAGTGTTACTGTGGCATTTTCTCTTTTGGTCAAAAGATAAGCTCCAAAAGCAATTTCACCAAACTCTTTTTTTGATTTGAGAGTTTTTAGTTTTTGTCTGCTCAATACAAAAGCAGTAGGTGCTTTCATACTCAAGGCTTTTTTCCAACACAATATATTTTCAGTGGCATCTGCTGGACGAAATGTATAGAAGTTTGGCATCGCTCTGAACTGACTGAGTTGCTCTATGGGTTGATGTGTTGCTCCATCTTCACCGACTCCAATACTATCGTGTGTCCATATAAAATGTTGTGGTATATTTGACAAAGCAGATATACGACAAGCTGGTTTCATATAGTCACTAAAGACAAAAAATGTAGCACTAAATACTCTAAACAATCCATAGATATTCATAGCATTTGTTATAGCACCCATAGAGTGTTCTTTGATACCAAAGTGGATATTTCTACCATTTGGAAAATCACCCATATTAGTAAGATCTGTTTTGTTCGAAGGTGCCAAATCTGCACTTCCACCTATAAAAGATGGCAAACTTTTTGCTATAGAGTTAAGTATTTGATGATTGCTATCTCTTGTGGCTATCTCTTTTGTGTTGCTAAAATCAGGATAAACAATATTGTTCAAATCTTCATTTGTGTAGCTATCAATAACTTTTTTGATATCATCAGTTAAACTTTCGTTCCACTTTTTTGATAACAAACAGTTTGTTTTGTCAAAAGCTTTTCTTACATCACTGCTTATAAAAAAAGTTTTATCTGGATTAAAGCCTGCTTTTTCTTTTGAATCTCTTATCTCTTTCTCGCCCAATGGACTTCCATGAGTTTTAGAGCTTCCCTCCATCGTGATAGCACCTTTACCTATCTTTGTTTTAGCGACTATGATTGTAGGATTGTCACTATTTTTTGCTCTATTTAGACTATCATCTATTTTTGCAAAATTATGTCCATCTATAATCAAAACATCAAAACCAATAGCTTCAAATCTTTTTTTAATATCTTCATCCCATGCTAATTTGACATCCCCCTCTATAGTTATATCGTTGCTATCATATATTATTGTCAAGTTTGAAAGACGGTGTTTGCCAGCAGTAGATAAAGCTTCATAACTTATACCCTCTTGTAGGTCGCCATCTCCACACAAACAATATATTTGATGATTTATCACATCTATAGTTTTGGTATTTAGAGATTTTTTTGCATATTTTGAAGCCATAGCAAACCCAACAGCATTTGCCACACCTTGACCAAGTGGTCCTGTAGTTATCTCAACTGCTGTTGTCAAGCCATACTCAGGGTGACCTGGTGTTTTTGAGCCTAATTGTCTAAAGTTTTTCAAATCATCAAGAGATATATCATATCCCCATAGATGAAGCATACTATAAAGCAAGCTAGATGCATGCCCCCCACTAAATACCAATCTATCGCGGTTTAACCACTTTACATCTGTAGGGTCTATTTGAATATGTTCACTAAGAACTGTAAGAACTTCAGATAATCCCATAGGAGCACCTGGGTGACCACTAGAGGCTTTTTGCACCATATCAGCACAAAGAAACCTTAAACTATTTGCTTGTTTTTCATATAAATTATTTGACATTTTATTCCTATTTTTTAACTATTGTATCTAAATATGCTTTTTTATCGCTATAAAATTACAGTTTTGTTGTTGTAAGTTAGCACTCTATCTTCTAGTAGAAGATTTAAAGCATCTGAGAGCACAATTTTTTCTACATTTCTTCCTGCTTTTTGCATATCAATCGCTGTGTAGGTATGGTCTATGTGGACAATATCTTGACAAATGATAGGACCCTCATCTAACTCATCTGTCACAAAATGAGCAGTAGCCCCTACTATTTTTACACCTCTATCATATGCCATTTGATAGGGGTTTGCCCCTATAAATGCAGGTAAAAATGAGTGATGTATATTTAACAATTTCTCACCATAAGTTTTGACAAATGCAGGTGTCAAAACTCTCATATATTTTGCAAGCACTATTATGTCAGGCTTAAAGTCATCTATCTTTTTTGAGACAAGCTGTTCGTGCTGTTGTCTGCTTAAATTGGTTGTAGGTATATGGAAAAATGGTATATCAAACTTTTCAGTCAAGTTTTTTGTAGTCTCAAAATTTGATATAACTGCTTTGATATTGACTTGCAACTCTCCACTTTCATATCGTATCAAAAGGTCTCCTAATACATGTGACTCTTTTGAAGCTAAGATCACTATATCCTTTTTTGTAACCTTTTTTAAACTTATCAAACTATCTTTGTGTAGATTTTTTAAAATATCGTTTTTTAGCTTATGCTGGTCAATCTTTCCACTAAACTCTGTTCGCATAAAAAACTTCTTCTCGTTTTTATCGACAAATTCACTATTGTTTTCAATATTTAAATCATAATCAAATAAAATTTTTGATACCATATATATCAAACCTTTACTATCGTTTGTTTCTATTAGTAGTTTGTATCTATCCATATATCTCTCCTTGAATTTTAATAGCTTGGCAATGCTCTTTTACATCATGACATCGTATATACGATACACCATTTTTGATAGAGTTTAGGTGTATAGCTATAGTGCCACTTAATCTATCTTGCACTGATGATGGATAGATATCGTTTATGATCGATTTTCTGCTAACTCCTATGAGTAGCTCATGACCAAATCTTCTAAAATGCTCAATATTTTGAAGCAAACTTATGTTGTGTTGTTTTGTTTTGCCAAATCCTATGCCTACATCTAAAACTACATCTTTTATGTTGTGTTTGTAAACTATCTCCAATCTATCTTGAAAAAAACTATCGATATCCAACACCACATCGTCATATTTTGGATTTTGTTGCATAGTTTGTGGATTGTTTTGCATATGCATCAACACTAAAGTTGCATCATATTTTGATGTGAGTGTTGCTATCTTTTCATTTGAAAGAGCGGTTATGTCGTTAACTATTTTAAAGCCATGCTCCAAGGCATAAGAGACAGTTTTTAAGTTGCAACTATCAATTGAAAGTATAGTTTTGTCATAAATTTTATCTTTGTATATCAAATCAATAGTAGGTTTGATACGACTAAACTCTTCATCTTCATCTACAATTGACGAACCAGGACGGCTAGATACTGCTCCTATATCTATGATATTTGCACCATCTGTTATCATATTTTCAATTTTTTGTAAAATATCACCACTTTTGGCACGACTTTTTTCATAAAAACTATCCTCATTTATGTTTAATACTCCCATGATTTTTGTTGGTTTGTTTGGTTTGGTTTTAAATGATTTTATATCATTTGCAAGCATTTTTAGACCAAAAGGTTGGAGTAGAAGTTTTTTTGACAATATATCAAAATGTTTGTTTGAACCAATCAATATGGCATCTACTGTTTCATATTGGTTTGAAATCGTCCCTCGCGGAGTAGCAAGTTCCGCTCCTATAGACAAAGCATCTTGTTTGAGTATATTTGCTGCTGATGTTTTGATATCTTTGATATATAAAAGATTTGTATATGTTTTAGATGACATTATATTTGCACCCATTGTTTCGCTACCTAAATTTAAAAAGAGTTGTTTTGTGTTTTGGTTGTTTATCTTAAAATATCTCATATATATTTTTTGTTCGCTTTTTGTGATATGGACAAACAAAACATACTCAAGATATGTATAGGTTTTGAATTTAGTTCAAGTAAAGCAATAGAAAGATCAAAAGTTTCAAGAAGTTTTTTATCTACAAACTGCTTTCCTTTTATCTCATAGATTGTGTTGTATATTATATGTTTGACCTCTTCTTTTGTGGCATTTTTATTCTTTTGTAAAAAGTTGTATATATCTCTTATTGCCATTCTGTGTAAACCAAAAGTTTGTTTGTTTTGTTTTTTGTCGCTTTTTATATGATATACTTTTAATCTTGAAACAATAGTTGCCAATAGATTTAATCTCGATGAAACAACAAGCACAAAAACTATGTTTGGTGGTGGTTCTTCAAGAAGTTTTAGAAGTCTATTTTGAGCTTCTATGCCATATTTGTTTGCACACAATATGATATATTTGGTCTGTTTAGAAGCTATATTTGCTTCTTTTATAGCTTGATTTGCATGTGATAGTTTAAAATTGTAGTTTTTATCTTCTAAATTTTCTATAACTTTATAGTCATTTATGTTCGTAGATGCTATCATACCATTTTTATATTTTTGAATATCTTTTGTGATTATAATGTGTGAGTGCTGTTTATAATAAAAGTTTTCCATAGAGCACTCCATCTATAGTTTTGTTATAAAGGTCAAAAAGTTGTATGAGTTTGATATCAAGATTTTCATCATCGCTTTGCAACGATATGGCACTGTTCGCTTCATCATCAATCAACCACAAAAATGACTCAGCATGAAACTTTGCTAATGCAGATTTTGGATTTTTGCCATCTCCAATATACCAAAAGAGATAACCATTTGGAAATGAGGTATTTAGCATATCTTCAATCAGTTTCATATCTTCTATCTCGTTTGTTTTGTTGATATGTTGATACATTGCAGCAAAATCATAAAATGGCAAAAGGGGTCTTTGTTGAGTATTTTTGTTGATGTTTGATAAGATATATTTTTTGAACCACTCTGTGCTCTCATCTGTGATTATAAGTACAGAGTAGTTTTTGTTTATCATATTTTTTATGCAACTAATTGCATGTGGCACCCACTCGAACTTGTTTTCTTCAAGCCAGGATGAATCTGTATTTTTAGTTTCTCTTATAGTTTTGATGGTCCAGTTAACTATCTCTTGCATCTATTTATCTAATCCATACACACTATGTAAAGCTTTGACAGCTCTTTTGCTTTTGTCTTTGTCGATTATCATAGATATTTTTATCTCACTTGTGCTTATTATTCTTATGTTTATACCCTCATTTGCTATAGCTGAGAAAGCTTTAGAAGCGATACCTGCATGTGATTTCATACCCAAACCAACTATTGATACTTTTGTGATATGTTCGTTGTAGTCAATATTTTCAGAACTATCCTTAAAACTATCCATAACCTTTTTTGTTTTGATTAGGTCATCTATAGGCACTGTAAAGTCTAAATCAGTTAAACCATCTACTCCTACTGTTTGGACTATCATATCCACATTGATATCTTCATCTGCCAATTTTGAGAAAATAGACCCAGCAATACCTGGCTTGTCAATCACTTTATATATGCCTACTCGAACTTGGTTGTCATCTAAAGCGATGCCACTAACTATTGGTTTTTCCACTATATTTTCCTCTTTTGTAATTGTAGTACCACAAACATCTGGAGTGAAACTGCTTCTTGATACTAACTTTACATTTAATTTTTTTGCCATCTCTACACTACGATTTTGCAATACTTTTGCCCCTAAACTTGAAAGCTCAAGCATCTCATCGTATGATATTTGGTTTAATTTTTTTGCAGTTGGTACTACTCTTGGGTCTGTTGTATATATGCCATCTACATCTGTATATATCTCACATATATCAGCATCTAAACTTCCACAAAGTGCCACAGCAGTAAGATCGCTACCACCTCGCCCTAATGTAGTGACATTGTTACTAATATTTTTTCCTTGAAAACCAGCGACGACTACTATATATCCATCTTTTATGCAGTTTTTTATATTTGTAGTGTCTATTGATTCTATTTTTGCAAAGGTGTAGTCGTCATCAGTTTTTATACCAGCTTGTGCTCCACTCATAGATATGGTTTTGTAACCCATTTCATTTAGTGCTATAGACAAAAGTGCCGATGTCACTCTCTCGCCAGAACTTAAAAGCATATCAACATCTTTTTTGTTTGGTGTAGAGCTGAAGTGTTTTGCATATGCCAAAAGCTTATTTGTCTCGCCACTCATAGCAGATACGACTACTACTAAGTCATCGTTTTGGTCTTTTTGTTTTTTGATGATATTTGCTACATTTGATATCCTATCAAGACTACCAACACTAGTGCCACCAAACTTTAGAACTCTTAACATTATAGATATCCCTCTTTTTGAAAATAGTCCAACACCTCTTTATAAGCTGTTCTTTTAAACTTGACTACATGTTTAAATATATCTTTATATGGCACAAATTTGTATTTGGAAAACTCTGGTTTTGGTGTATTTATGTCAACTTTCGCACCACTGTTTAGTCTTACTAAAAAGTAGTCTTGTATTTGACCATCGTAGTTTCCCATTTTATATTTGATTTTGTCAGGAAAATTATAACTCACTCTTTTGGGGTATTTTGCAATAATTTCAATATCGTTTGTGCCTATCTCCTCTTTTAACTCACGAAGAAGTGCTGTTTTGATATCTTCACCTTTATCTACACCTCCTTGAGGAAACTGCCAAGATGGTTTTTTCAGTCCAACTCTTGAGGCTATTAGGACATCGCATCTTGATGGATATTGGGATGATACAACCACAGCTGCAACATTTGGTCTATAATTTTTCTCTTTTTTCATATTTTGATTATATCATAATAATATTAAAATCAACGATATTTTGTGGTATATTTGCTAATTCTTTAGAAACTTGCCACAGATGAAACCATTGTTTATAGCCCATTGTAGATTGTAACCACCAAGTTGCCCAGATACATCCAAAAGTTCCCCTATAAAAAATAGATTTTTTTGAAGTTTGCTTTGAAATGTTTCTTCATCTATTTGATTTGTATCTACACCGCCTTTGGTTATCTCTGCTTTAGTGTATCCAAAATTGCCAGCAGGGGCAAAGGTGTAGTTTTTTAGATCAATACCCTCTTTTTTTGCTATTTGTCTAAATCGTCGTGGCAGATGACTGTTTTGGTTTGGAGCAAAATCTATCGTCACAAAACCTTTTGTCCAATATAATGATGCATTTAAAACAGCAGGACCACTACAACCTTTGTGAGTAAATAGCATACTTCCATATATAGTTTTGTTGTTTATTTTTATCTTGACATCAAGAGACAATCCACTTAAGCTTTTGAACCAAAATTGTTCTTTTTGTACTGTCCAGCCTACAAGAGCAGGTGCCGTTGTGATAATCTTATGTCCAAATTTTTTTGCTATATCATAAGCTATATCAGAGCTACCTAGAGTTTCAAAACTTTTGCCACCAGAAGCTACTACAACTTTTACAGCTTTGATTGTATGGTTTTTTGAAACTATATCAAATATGTTGTCTTTATAAGTTATATCAAGAACTTTAAAGTTTAACTCTTTTTTGATATTTGTTGTTAGTCGCAAAAACATATCCACAACTTGTTTGCTATTTTTGCAAAAATAACTTCCTTTTACTATCTTTTCATTTAACATAGGATATATTTTGTTCTCTTTTAAAAAGTTTAACATATCTTTGTGGTCAAATTTATATAGAGATTTTTGCACAAAATGCTCATCGCATAGAAACTTTGAAATATCCATATATCTATTTGTGATATTGCATTTTGCACCACCGCTTATCATTATCTTGTTTGCACAACTGCTTGATGATTCCAATAAAACAACTTTTTGTTTTGAATTGTTTAACATAGATGCACACATCAAACCACTAGCACCTGCTCCTATTATAGCTATGTCGTATATCATCAATTTTTATTTGAGTTTATCAGTGATGTTTAAAACTTGAGTATCCATAATGCCCCTTTGCATATAGTAATTTTTTCTATTATATCATTTATCTATTAATTTGATAAAACTATTTAATATTTTAAACAAATTATGATATAATGTTTTGAATTTATCAGTAGGACAGTATATCAAAAAACTTCAAAAAAAACGAACCGACATAAAACGAATTTTGCTCATAGGTTCTGGCCCTATTATCATAGGCCAAGCTTGTGAGTTTGATTATAGTGGCACCCAAAGTGTCAAAACTCTCAAAGAGTTAGGTTATGAAGTAGTGCTTATCAACTCAAATCCAGCTACAATCATGACAGACCCAGAGTTTGCCAACAAAACATACATAGAACCAATCACTGAAGATATGGTTCAAAAAATAATCAAAAAAGAGAATATAGATGCCATATTGCCAACTATGGGCGGACAAACTGCCTTAAATATAGCTACATCTATGTTTGACAAAGGCAAACTTGATGGCATAGAGTTCTTAGGAGCTAAACCTGAAGCTATCAAA
The DNA here is from genome assembly GCA_029935705.1 of Arcobacteraceae bacterium. Taxonomy (GTDB): domain Bacteria; phylum Campylobacterota; class Campylobacteria; order Campylobacterales; family Arcobacteraceae; genus B24-G6. The sequence goes on along the minus strand of JAOZJU010000001.1, from coordinate 22,272 downwards.
AAAGGTGAAGATAGATTGTTGTTTAAAAAAGCTATGCAAAAATTAGGTATGGATCTTCCAAAATCAAGATATGCTTACAACTTCGATGAAGCGATAGAAGCACAAAAACTTATAGGTTTTCCTATCATCATACGAGCTAGTTTTACACTCGCTGGTGGTGGAAGTGGAGTAGCATACAATATAGAAGAGTATGAGCGGTTAGTCAAAGCTGGTCTTGAAGCATCGCCTATTAGTGAGATATTGGTAGAAGAGTCGCTTTTGGGTTGGAAAGAGTATGAGATGGAGGTAATAAGAGACAGCAAAGACAACTGTATCATAGTTTGTAGTATAGAAAACTTCGACCCTATGGGTGTGCATACAGGTGATAGTATCACAGTTGCTCCTGCTTTAACTTTAACCGATAAAGAGTATCAAAATATGAGAGATGCTTCATTTGCTATATTAAGAGAGGTTGGAGTAGATACTGGTGGTTCTAATGTCCAGTTTAGTATAGACCCCAAAACAGGACGAATGGTAGTTATTGAGATGAATCCAAGAGTAAGTAGAAGTTCTGCACTTGCTAGTAAAGCAACAGGATATCCAATAGCAAAGATAGCAACACTTCTTGCAGTTGGATTTACTCTTGATGAGCTGACAAACGATATTACAGGAACTACAGCATCGTTTGAACCTGTGATTGATTATGTGGTTACAAAGATACCACGATGGACTTTTGACAAGTTTCCAAAAGCAGAGAATACTTTATCTACTGGTATGAAAAGTGTAGGTGAAGTTATGGCAATAGGCAGAACATTTAACGAATCGTTTCAAAAAGCTCTTTGTAGTTTAGAGACAGGTTTGAGTGGTTTTGACGAGCAGTCACAAGATATAGAGTTGATAAAAAAAGAGATAAGAAGACCAAATGAAAAAAGAGCTCTATTTGTGATGGATGGTTTTAGATCTGGGCTTAGTGTAGATGACCTATTTGAGCTATCAAACATTGACCCATGGTTTTTGGCAAAACTATATGAGATCTATCTACTTGAGAAAAAAACAAAAATTCACAAAGAGAGTATATTGACAGATGAAATATCTTTAAGAGAACTAAAAAGAAACGGTTTTAGCGATAGAAAAATAGCCCAACTTATAGGATCTTTGCCAGAAAAAATATATGAAGCAAGAGAAAGTTTAAATATCAAAATATCATACAATCAAGTAGATACTTGTGCTGGAGAGTTTGAAGCAGTTACACCATATTTTTATAGCTATACAAATGTAAAAGATGACAAAGCAGATGATATGTTGGTAAATAAAAACGAAAAAAAAGTCCTAATCATAGGTGGCGGACCAAACAGAATAGGGCAGGGTATTGAGTTTGATTATTGTTGTGTCCATGCTGCATTTGCTTTAAAGGATATGGGAGTTAAGACTATCATGTACAACTGCAACCCAGAAACAGTAAGCACAGATTATGATATATCTGATAAGCTCTATTTTGAACCAATTGATTTTGAAAGAGTCCAAAATGTAATTCAAACTGAAAAACCAGATGGCATAATCGTCCATTTTGGAGGACAAACTCCACTAAAACTATCAAAACAGATAGATAGTATCGGTGGTCCTATTATAGGCACTACTGCAAAAGTGATTGAGATGGCTGAAGATAGAGAACTCTTTAGCTCTTTTGTCAAAAAAAACAATCTACTCCAACCAGAAAACGGCACTGCTGTTACATTGGATGAAGCAAAAAAGATAGCAAAAAAGATAGGCTATCCTGTGCTTGTTCGCCCATCGTTTGTATTGGGTGGTCAGGGTATGAAAATAGTATACGATGAAGATGAGTTAGAGTTGTATATGCAAAAAGCTGTAGATGTGTCAAATGATGCACCTGTACTTATAGATAAGTTTCTAAACGATGCCATAGAGCTTGATGTGGATTGTATCTGTGATGGCAAAGATGTCTATATAGGCGGAATTATGCAACATATAGAAGAAGCTGGTATTCATAGTGGCGATAGTGCTTGTAGTTTGCCACCTATATCTATACACAAAGATATGTTAAAAAAGATAGAAGAAAAAACAAAACTTATGGCTATGGAACTGGGTGTTGTAGGATTGATGAATACCCAATATGCGATATATAAAAATGAGATATATTTAATAGAGGTAAATCCACGAGCAAGTAGAACAGTGCCATTTGTGAGCAAAGCTACTGGTATACCTATGGCAAAAGTTGCTACTAGAGTGATGTGGGGCGAAACTTTGAAAAGTAGTTTGGAGTTTTATGGCAAAGATATAGTGGTATTTGACAATGGTGTTTATAAAGCAAAACAAAAAGACCATATAGCTGTCAAAGAGTCTGTATTTCCTTTTGACAAATTAGGAGGAGCTGATACTATTTTAAGTCCTGAGATGAAAAGCACTGGTGAAGTGATGGGAATAGGGACAACATTTGGTGAGGCATTTTTAAAAGCACAAAATGGAGCAAAAAACTTTTTGCCAAAAACTGGCAATCTATTTTTGACATTGTGTGACAAAGATAAAATTCATGCACCAAATATCGCTAAAGATTTTATATCTTTAGGTTTTAATATAGTCGCTACAACAGGAACATATGAAAAGATAAAAGCTCAAAATATAAAATGCCAAAGAGTGCTAAAGTTAAGCGAAGGAAGACCAAATATTATGGATAGTTTGACAAATAAGCAAATAGTCCTAGCAATCAACACAAGCGACAACTTATCTATCACAAGAGATGATGGCAGACAGATACGAAGAGCAGTTTTAAAAAGCGGTGTGCCATATTTTACTACAACCGCTGGAGCATTTGCATCTTTGGAGGCTATAAAAGTAATACAAAACAAACAAATAGACCCAAAAACAATACAAGAGTATCTAAAAAGTTGATATATCTCAAACAAACAGAGACAACCGTAGGATTTTTAAGCAAAAGCAAAAAAGAGTTAAATATCATAAAACAAAGAGATATAAACAAAGCACTGATAAAAGAGGTGCCATATTTTAGCGATATAAAACACAGAGTTCCAAAAAAGTTTAGAAAACAGATGAGAAACTCACAAAAAGTTACATATATCTTGCCAAGCGGTTGTAGCTATAGAGTAGCTTCGGCAAATTCAAATCATCAAAAATTTTTGAAAAAATTTGGCTATTTTTACTCTACATCAGCAAACAAAACAGGTGAAAAATTTGAAAACAATTGGGCTAAAAATAGAGCAGATGTGGTTGTGTTTGAGCCTTGTGGTTTTCAAGAACTTAAATCATCAAAGATAATAAAATTAACCAAAATCAAACAAAAAGGTATAAGATGAGAATAGACAAGTTTCTAAATAGTGTAAATATCACCAAAAGAAGAGCAGTAGCAAGCGATATGATAAATAGTTCAGTTGTAAAAGTAAACAATATAACTATAAAAAAGGCAAAAGATATCAAGATAGGGGATATTGTCACTATAACATATCTTGAAAATGAAAAAAAATATGAAGTTTTGCAGATACCTACTGGCAAATCAACCCCAAAATCACAACAACATTTGTATATAAAAGAGATATAATCATCTTATTTTAAGTTTTATTTGCTATAATAACAAACTTCTTTTTAGACCTTGGCAATCAAACTTCAAGGCACTGCCCCAGGATGGGAACATAGCAAGGCACCTTGATTTTTGGTGTGTTGAGGTATCTGGAAAGGAGTACTTCTATTTCGCTATTATCATATATATCTGCGAACCTCTTCTTATATATACTCTTTTTGTTTTATTTTTATATCTTTTTGTTGCTTTTTTAATATCTTCATAGTTTCTTATCTCCATAGCTTCAATCTGCACTATAATATCGCCTACTATTAGTCCCAATTTGTCTGCTTTGCTGTTTGGTTTTATTTTTGTTATTTGTATATTGTTTTTATCTTTGTTGTATTTTATCATAGCACCGTCAAATATGTTTTTATTGTTTGATATACCAAATGGGCTATTTTTGCTCCCTAATTTGACATTGATTATTTTATTGTTTTTATCTCTTTCTATATACAAAAGCACTCTATCGTTTGGTTTATGTGAACCAATAGCTCGCATAAAATCATTTGCATCTTTTATCGTTTTGTTGTTTATTTGGTATACCAAATCACCTCTTTGTAGCCCATATTTTTCGGCACTTGAACCTTTGGCTACATCTATTATGATGGCACCTTGTTCTTTTGTGTATAGAGGTTTTACCTCTTTGTTTAAATTTTTGATACTTACACCCAAATACCCACGAGTTACTTTGCCGTATTTTATAAGTTTTTGTGCTATATTTTTGACCATAGTCACAGGTATTGCAAAACCTATGCCATTGTTGCCTCCACCTCTACTTACTATTGCACTGTTTATACCTATCAAAACTCCTCTGCTATCAACCAAAGCACCACCAGAATTGCCAGGATTTATAGATGCATCTGTTTGTATAAAATTCTCATATTTGTTTATGCCAACTCTATCTTTATTTAAAGCAGATATTATACCTTTTGTAACAGTTTGTCCAACTCCAAAAGGGTTACCAATAGCAAATACTACATCACCAACTTCAAGATGATCTGATGAACCTACTTTTATTGGTTTAAGATTGTTGTGTTTTATTTTGATGACACCTATATCGCTATCTATATCTACACCTATAAGTTTTGCTTCGTATTGTTTGTCTGTATCGCCTATAGAGACCATAATTTTTGTAGCAGATTTAACTACATGGGCATTTGTAACTATATATCCATCTTTTGACAAAATGACACCAGAACCCAAAGATCTTTTTATCTGTTGTCTTGGTGTTCGTCTGTGAAACTGTTTGCCAAAAAATTGCTCAAAAAATGGATCATTAAACTCTCTTTGAACTCTTTGGTTGTTTATTTTTTCTTGAGTTGATATATTGACTATAGAGTTTTTTATATTTTTTATATTTGTGCTATATGACAATATACTACTGCTGTTGTTTGGATATATTCTATGAGGATTGCTCACAGCTTTGTCAAATGTGATTGATTGTGAGTGTAAAAACAACACAACCGTAAAAATCATAATAATTATTTTCATAAATTCTCCTAATATTAAAATTGTATCAAGCCATCTATTGGACTACTAGCAGTAGCATAAGGCTTTTTTGGTATTCGTCCAGAGAGATAACTAAGTCGCCCTGCTATGGTAGCATATTTGAATGCTTTTGCCATATTTATTGGATCTTTAGCTTGAGCTATAGCAGTATTTGCCAATATAGCATCAGCTCCTAACTCCATAGCCCAGCTAGCATCACTAGCAGACCCAAGTCCAGCATCGACTATCACAGGTACACAAACTGCATCTTTGATAAATGCTATATTGTATGGATTTTGCACTCCTAACCCACTACCAATAGGAGCAGCAAGTGGCATGACAGCATCTGCACCTGCATCTTCTAATTTTTTTGCGATAATTGGGTCGTCGCTTGTGTATGCCATAACTGTAAAACCATCATCTTTTAATATTTTGCAAGCTTTGATTGTCTCTATCACATCTGGATATAGAGTTTTTTTAGCATCTGCTATAACTTCAAGCTTGATAATATCTATATTTGTAGCTTCTCTCATAAGTCTGAAAGTATTTATAGCTTCATCTGCTGTAAAACATCCAGCAGAGTTAGGAAGAAGCTTGATATTTGTATCTTTAAAATAATCCAAAAGATTCTCTTCGTTTTTGTTTGTGATATTGACCCGTCTTATAGCTACAGTGATAAGCTCACTGCCACTTGCTATAGTGGCATCTTTGGTTTGTTGGAAGTTTTCATATTTTCCGCTTCCAACTATTAGTCTACTATTTAACTCATATTTTCCTATTTTCAAACTTTTCATAATCTTCCTTAATTTTTATATAGTATAATATCATAATATAACTTAAAAATTGTTGAAATAAAGGAGATGAATGAAAAAGGAAAAACTAATAGAGCAACTAAAACAGATAGTTAAAATAAAAGGTCTAAAATACACAAAACAACGAGAAATCGTTTTAGAAGTGGTAAACAAATCCAAAAAACATCTAACAACAGAAGAGATATACAACCATATCAAAAAAAAAGGAATTGATCAAAATATAGGTATAGCTACAGTCTATAGGTCACTTCTGTTTCTTGAAGAGGTTGCTTTGATATCCTCTATCACTCTTGAGAAGGGTATTAAAAAATACGAGATAAACAATGAAACCCACCATGACCATCTTGTATGTATAAGATGCGATAAAATTATTGAGTTTATCAATGAAACTATAGAAAACGAACAAAAAAACATCGCACGATCATATGGTTTTGAACTTATGGACCATACTATGTATCTCTATGGAGTTTGCAAAGATTGTAAAAATGATTAAAATTGTAAAAATAATTTGATAAAATTTAAATTGTGGCTCCGGTACCTGGATTCGAACCAGGGGCCAAATGATTAACAGTCATCTACTCTACCGCTGAGCTATACCGGAACATCACTTAAAAAAGTTTCACATTATATCATATGAAGCTTAAAAAAACCAACTCCAGCTATTTTTTTTATATAAATTTTCTTCTCTTTTATAAGTTCTTGAAGTTTTAGTTTGGAGTTTTCATCAAACAATATGTTTATATCATCAGTTGCCAATGGCCTTTTTTGCAATAAATTGACAATCTCATCTTTGTCATAACTGTTTTGCTGAATATTTTTATTTTTTGAAGCAATTGTGACATTTAAAGCAGTGAAGTTTGAAGCAATATTTGACAACTCTTCATATGTGAGTGGTTTGACATCGTATGCTGGTGGTCTATCTATGGTGCTTATATCTATTCTGTCTGCTTTTATCTGTTTGTAGGAGTGATAAAGTGATTTTATGTGAGATGGTTTGTCATTTATATTTTTGACAAACATAGTTTCCAAAATCAACTGTTTGTGATATATTTTGCGAAAAGATATCATACCATCAACTATTTTTTGAGTATCTACTGTTTTATCTACTCTATCCAATTTTCGAAAACAGTTCTCATCTAAACAATCAAGCGAAAGTTTGACTATATCAAAAATTTTTAAACTATTTTGAATATCTTTTTTGTATATATTTCCACCATTTGACAAAATAAGTGTTTTTTTCTTTTGTTTGATTTTATTAACCATCATCATCAATTCATCTAAATGTGGATAGATGGTAGGTTCCCCATTTGCTGTAAATGTTATGACATCTATCTTTGGATATTTTAAAAGTGCAATTTTTAACTCTTTTATGATATTTTGTGGCAAGATTGTGGATATTTGTTTATCAGTTGTTTTTGCTGGCAAAAGTTCACAATATAGACAATCAAAGTTACACTGTTTTGTAAAAGGTGAGAGATCAACCCCAAGACTTGAACCAAATCGCCTTGAGTTGATAGGACCAAAGATTATATTTGACACTATTTTTTTTCTATGGTGGTATCTGTGTATTTTACATAGCTATTGCTGTTTGGTTGAATCATCAGTATGATACCATAAACAAACAGCGATATAGCTAAAAACAAACCAAATTGTTTGACTAAATCTTTTGTAACTCTTAGTTTTGAAATAAGAAAAAATATGCCAACACTAACAACAATTAAAAAAATACCAACTCTCATAATATACTCCAGTTTATCTGCTCGTTTGCATCCATTGGAGTTACAACTATATCGCCATATGTGTAGTTTGCGGGTATTTTAAACGGTTTTTTTACAATCGTTATTTGTTTTTTTGTAGGTTTGATGCCATATATTTTTACAGCATTGTAGCTTAAAAATTTTTGTAAATTTTTCGTGGCTGTTTTTATTTGATTTTCATCAAAACTATCTTTGATAAATATATCTACAAGATATTGCAAAGCAATAGGTGCTGTAAAGATACCAGCTGCACAGCCACAACTCTCTTTTTTGCTCGTTGGGTGTGGGGCAGAGTCACTTCCAAACATCACTTTGTCGTTGCCACTTGTTGCAAGAAACAAGAGTGCTTTTTTGTCCTCATATCTTTTAGCTATTGGTTTGCAAAAAAGATGAGGTTTTAACAATCCACCAGCTAGATCATCAAGTGTGATTAAAAGATGATGCAAAGTAATTGTAGCAAACAAATTGTCGTATTTTAGCACCATATCACAAGCCTCTTTTGTGGTGATATGCTCCATAATTATCTTAAGATTTGGAAAATTTACCGCTAGTTTTTCATAAATAGGCAAAAACTCATTTTCTCTGTCCATCACAAAACCGTCGCTTTCTCCATGTATAGATAAAGGTATATTTAAGTCGCTCATAGCTTCTAAAGTAGCTCTTAGAGTCTCTATATCAAAACTACTTATACCACCGTCGCTATTTGTAGTGATACCAGCTGGGTATAATTTTATAGCAGTGATATCATCTTTGATATCTTCTAAAAATTTTTTATCATAAAGCTGAAAAAAGATTGTCATATAAGCTTCAAAGTTATCATTTGATGTTGATAGTTGTATCCTTTTTTTATAATCTTTTAACATATCTTTAGTAGTAATAGGCGGAACAAGATTTGGCATAATCAAAGCACCACTAAACTGTTTTGAGCTCAAAGGTGCCACAAGTTTAAGCATATCGTAGTCTCTTAAGTGTAGGTGCATATCCAAAGGGTTGTTTAAAATTATTTTATTCATATATCTGCTTAAATCTCGCTTTTTTTAGAATTATATGATAAAATGCTTAAATGAGATATATTTTAATTTTAATTTTCCCAATATTATTGCTAAATGCAGGTTTGATTAATGGTATTGCTATCAAGATAAATGGCACACATATCATAACCTTATATGATATAGACAAAAGAGTACAAGAGAGCAAACTGACAAGACAGCAAGCTATTGATTTATTGATAAACGAAAAACTTATGTTCATAGAGATAGAAAAAAATGAAATTACAGTTTTAGATGAAGAGGTGGAGGATTATATAGATAATCTATCAGCTAAAAACAATATATCCAAAGAGCAGTTTATCATAGAGGTTAAAAAACAAAAAGATATAGAGAAGTTTAAAGATGATATCAAAACAGAGATAAAAAAGTATAAACTAATAGGTGTATTGTCTCAAAAAGAGATAAGCAAACCAAGTGAAGAAGAGTTGAAAATTTATTATAACAACAACATAAAAAGGTATGCTATAGGAAATAGTATGAGAGTTTATCCGTTTGAAAAAGTCAAACAATCAATATATGCTACTATTTTAAAAGAAAAAGAGAGTAAGTTTTTGAAAAATTATTTTTACAAACTAAGAATCACAACAGATATACAAATGATAAGATAGGAGAAAAAATGTTCGAGACAATTATAGGATTGGAAGTCCATGCACAACTTAACACAAAAACAAAATTGTGGTGTAGTTGTGCTACAAGTTTTGGGGAAAAACCAAACACAAATATATGCCCTACTTGTATTGGATTGCCCGGCGGTTTGCCTACTATCAATATAGAAGCTGTCCATAAAGCTATAAAGCTATCAAGTGCAATAGGTGCAAAAGTAAATCAAAAATCAATGTTCAATAGAAAAAACTATTTTTATCCAGACCTACCTACAGGATATCAAATATCACAGTTTGAAGTGCCAGTAGTTAGCGATGGTTTTCTTGATATAGAAGTAGATGGACATAAAAAAACGATCAGAATCCAAAGAGCACATCTGGAAAATGATGCAGGAAAAAATATACACGACGGCAACCACAGCAAAGTTGATTTAAATCGTGCAGGAACTCCACTTTTAGAGATAGTAACCCACCCAGATATGAGAAGTAGCGATGAAGCTATAGCATACTTAAAAAAACTACATCAAATAGTGCGATATATAGATATAAGCGATGCAAATATGCAAGAGGGAAGTTTCAGGTGTGATGTAAATATATCAATAAGACCAAAAGGGGAAACAAAACTATACACAAGATGTGAGATAAAAAATATGAATAGCTTTAAGTTTATAGAAAAAGCTATAAACTATGAGGTCGATCGTCAAATTCAAGCATGGGAAGATGGATTGTATGACAAAGAGGTGGTTCAAGAGACTAGACTTTTTGATATAAACAGCTCAAAGACCGTAAGTATGCGAGGCAAAGAGGATGCTGCTGATTATAGATATTTTCCTGATCCTGATCTGTTGCCACTTATTATAAGCGACGAGATGATAAAACAACACAAAGATATCCCAGAGTTGCCACAAGCAAAAAAAGAAAGATTTGAAAAAAGTTTTGGTTTGAAAAAAGATGAGATAGAGTTGCTGACTGTCACAAAAGATATGGCAAACTATTTTGAGCAAATGTTAAGTTTCGGTGCATCTGCTAAGATAGCTTCATCTTGGCTTTGTGTAGAGCTTTTAGGTAGGTTTAAAGATGGACAAAATATATCATCTTCACCTATAAGTGCAAAGAAGTTAGCACAACTTGTATGCTCTATAGAGGATGATAAAATAAGCGGCAAAGCCGGCAAACAGGTGCTTGATTTTCTTATGACAAGCGATATGGAAGTAGAAGATGCAATAAGCAAATTAGGTTTGGCACAAATTAGTGACGATGGTGCTATAGTTGAGCTGATAAACAATATCATAAAAGAACATGAAGATAAAGTTACAGCATATAAAAATGGCAAAGATAAACTTTTTGGGTTTTTTGTAGGAGAAGTGATGAAAGCAAGCAAGGGCAAAGCAAACCCAAAAACAGTTAATAAACTATTGAAAATAGCTCTACAAGGATAGATAGTAGCTAAACCATCTGCTAATACAAGAAAACTTTTAAGAAACTAAAAGGTTCAGTTGTATCTTTACTCTTTTGTGAGTGTATTGGTTTAGCGGTGTGTTGAAGTTTTATATTTTTATGATAGAATATGATATGAATAAAAAAACAATCCTAATAATCACAGACGGCATAGGACACAATCCATCTTCCAATGCAAATGCCTTTTTCAATGCTCATAAACCTACATATGATTCTCTTTTTGAAAACTATCCAAACAGCCTTATCAAAACTTATGGTAGTAGTGTTGGTTTGCCAGATGGACAGATGGGCAACAGTGAAGTGGGACATATGACCATAGGAGCTGGTAGAGTGTTGTATCAAGATTTGGTGAAGATAAATAAAAGTATTCAAGATGGTCAACTGTTTAAAAACAAAACAGTTAAAAAAACTATTCAAAACTCAAACAGAGTTCATCTAATAGGCTTGACAAGTGATGGCGGAGTTCATTCGCATATCAACCACACAATAGCTTTAGCAAAATATCTAAAAACACAAAATAAAAAGGTATATATACACATAATAACAGATGGCAGAGATGTTTTAAGAGACAGTGCTATGAGATATATCCAACAAATAGAAGATATATGCGACAAAGATATATCTATAGCATCTTTAGGTGGTAGGTATTTTTCTATGGATAGAGACAACAGATGGCAAAGAGTTCAAAAATCTTATGACACTATAGTTTGTGGCAAAAATAAAACAAAACAAACCATAAAGCAATATATCCAAACAAACTATCAAAAGAGTATCTTCGATGAGTTTATACCGCCTGTTTGTTTTGATAATTTTGATGGCATAAAAGATAAAGATGGTGTGATATTTTCAAACTTTAGAAGCGATAGGATGAGACAGTTTGTGCAAAGTTTAGTTTATGATGATTTTGACAAGTTTGAGACTAAAAAATTGGACATAACTATAACTACTATGAGTTCATACGACGATAACTTCAAAACAGATGTGATATTTGAAAAAGATGTTCCAAAAGATATATTGAGTGAAATTATATCAAAAAATGGATTGACTCAACTACATACAGCAGAGACAGAGAAGTATGCACATGTTACATTTTTTTTCAATGGTGGAGTTGAGAAAAGCTTCAAAAATGAAAAAAGAGTTTTAATCCCGTCGTTAGATATAAAAAGTTATGATGAAGCTCCGCAAATGTCAGCATTTAAGATCAAAGATGTAGTGATACAAGGCATAAACGATGGAACTGATTTTATAGTAGCAAACTTTGCAAATGGCGATATGGTAGGACATACAGGAAACTATGAAGCGAGCATAGAAGCGGTGCAAACTGTGGACAAATGTTTAAAAGAGATTTTAATTAGAGCAAAAGATATGAACTACAACATAGTTATCACAAGCGACCATGGAAACTGTGAAAAGATGAAAGACAAAGATGGCAATATACTTACAAACCATACTGTAGGAGATGTCTACTGTTTTGTTGTAGCAAACAAAGTTACAGATATAAAAGATGGCAAACTATCAAACATAGCACCAACTGTGCTTAAACTTATGGGACTGCCTATACCTCATAGTATGGACGAGGCGATATTTTGACAAATATTACTATAAATAAACTTATCATAAAAGATAAAAACAAAACTCTAGTAGAGATCAAGTTTGATATTCGCAACAGCACAGCACTTGTGGGACAAAGTGGAAGTGGAAAAAGTATTATCACTAAAGCAATACTAGGTATGTCAGCTGAAAACTTAACTACACATTGTGATATGAATATACCAAAAGATATAGCACTAGTGCCACAAAATCCATTTCGCTCGCTTTCACCACTTACAAAGATAAAAGACCAGCTATTTCACGATATAGATGAGGCAAAAGATATGTTTGTATCTTTAGATCTTGATATAGAGTTTTTGGATAGATTTCCAAAAGAGTTAAGTGGAGGACAGCTTCAAAGAGTAGTTTTGGCATTTGTGTTACTAAAACGACCAAAACTTTTACTACTGGATGAACCTACCACATCTTTGGACAAAACAAATCAAAAGATAATTTTAAATATAATAAAATCAATCAAACAAAGATACAATATAAAAATACTCTACATAACACACGATATAAATACAGCAAAAATATTTTGCGATGATATAATAGTCATAAAAAATGGTTCCATAGTAGAACAAGGAGAACTTATGCAAGTGCTTAGCAAACCACAACAAAACTACACACACAAACTTATAAACTCAAATTTTGGAGCAAACATATGAAAAGAATCATAAAATATCTTTCAATCATAGCTATATTTGTAGCTATTACTATAGCATCTTGGTTATTTACTGTATATCTAAATATCAACTACGAACTTGATGAACTCATAAACTACAAACCACGAACATCAACTCAATTTTATGACAGAAACGGCAAACATATAGCAAATAGTTTTGATGAAAGACACAGACTTTATGTCAAGTTTGATAAAATTCCAACAAGAGTTATAGAATCGCTCATAGCCATAGAAGATACACAATACTTCGAACACAACGGTATAAACCCTGAAGCTATATTTAGAGCTGTTTTAAAAGATATAAAAGCTATGAAGTTTGTAGAGGGAGCTAGCACAATAACACAACAGTTGGTAAAAACCGTTTTACTCTCAAGAGATAAAAAAATCAAACGAAAAGCTAAAGAGCTATTTCTCGCACTTGAACTTGAAAACAGATTAACAAAAGAGCAGATACTTGAAAGATATTTTAACCATGTCTATTTTGGTCATGGGTATTATGGTATCAAAACAGCATCATATGGATATTTTAAAAAATCCTTAAATGATTTAAGCCTAAAAGAGATAGCTATGTTAGTAGGGCTTCCAAAGGCTCCTAGCTTTTATGATCCTACAAAAAACTATAAACACAATATAAGTAGAGCAAATCAAGTAATACGAAGGCTTAAAACTTTAGGGTGGATAAGCAAAGTAGAATACAAAAGAGCTATAAAATCTATGCCATCTGTATATGATGATACACTTACTCTAAACAAAGCACCATATGTGGTTGATTATGCTATCAAGCTTATGCAAGATATGGGTTATAAAGATGTCAAAACTGGTGGATACAAAGTCAAGCTTTCTATAGATTTGGAAACTCAAGATATAGCAAGGGAAAGTTTAAGATATGGATATGACAAAATCATAAAAAGAGATAGATTTCATGGTAAAAAAAGGAGCAAAACAGAAGATATAAACGGAGCTATTGTAGTTCTTGAAAATAGCACCGGCAAAATCTTAGCACTCGTAGGGGGAGTGGATTATAAAGCATCATCATTTAATCGTGCCGTACAAAGCAAGAGACAACCTGGAAGTTCATTTAAACCATTTGTATATCAAGTTGCCTTAAATCAAGGTTATTCAACTGCATCAACACTTGTAGATATAAGCAGGACATATGGACAAGGAGCCACAAGCTGGACACCAAAAAACTATGGCAACAGACAAAAAGGTTTGGTGCGATTAAACGATGCACTTATTCACTCAAGAAACTTAGCGACAATAAATCTAGCATACGATATAGGACTTCCTACAATCTTTAAAAATCTAAAAATTTTTGATTTTGAAGGGATACCAAGAAATCTATCTATAGTTCTTGGTAGTTTTGGCATATCCCCTTTAGAATTAAGTGAAAAATACACCATCTTTTCAAACAAAGGGGTGATGAATGAAGTATATATGATAGAAAAAATTGTATCCAAAGACGGCAAAGTAAAAGAGTTTTTGCCTATCAAGACAGATATAAACAATGAAAATCAAGCATATCTTTTAACTTCAATGCTAAGCGATGTAGTCCAAAAAGGCACTGGAAGAAGAGCAAGAGTCCCAGGTATCCAAATAGCAGGCAAAACTGGCACGACAAACAACAATGTAGATGCTTGGTTTTGTGGTTTTTCACCATCTATTCAAGCGGTTGTATGGTATGGCAATGACGACAACACTCCTATGCCAAGAAGTGAGACAGGTGGCACCACAGCAGCACCAGTGGTATCCCATTTTTTTAGAAATTGGTTAGCCAAAAATCCAAACACAAAAAGATATTTTAGTAGGCCAAGTGGTGTATTTACAAGGCAGTTTGCTGGTGGAAACTATTATTTTACAAACCAATCAAATGTTCCTTATGAAGATATCAATCCAGATATATTTAAAAATGGCAAAGATGATGGTCTCTCGCCAGTGCTTTTTTAAGAGATTTTGGATACAATAGTAAAAAATAACAAAGGCAAAATATGAATTTAAAAGAAAATGTTGATTATATAAAACACGAGATGGGAACTCAAGAGGAGTTTTTGTCTGGATTTTTTAAACTTGAAAAATACTACAAAAAATACAAAAATTTTCTTTTTATCATCGCAGGAGTTGTAGTCGTGTTATTTTTAGGCAATATTGTTGCAAACTATATCAAAGATGAAAACACAAAAAAAGCAAATATAGCTTTCAATAAACTTCTCATAGACAAAAACGACAAAGAGGCATTGGCAACCTTAAAAGAGACAAACAATCTACTTTACAACATAGCACAATATCAGCAAGACAAATCAACCAAAATAAACGATGAGCTTCAGTTTTTAAAACAACTCGCACTTTATAGTTCACAATCAAACCTTGATCTAGAACAGATTGACAAGTTGTTAAAAGATGAAAATCTACTATTGAAAGATTATCTACAGTTTAGAAAAGCACTCATCTTGACTAAAAATGGCGAATTTAAAAAAGCAAAAACTGCAATGAAGTTTATACCAAAAGACTCACCAGTAGCAGAGCTATCTGTGTTGCTTTCTCACTATTTGTCGACAAAATAAAAAGAGATTGTTTTGTATAAATCTCTTTTTATTTTTATAGTTGTCGCTATTTTTTTCAATGGATGTTCTCATAAAAAACTTTATGAACCAAACGACAAAAATATCCACAACGACAAAAATCAATTAAAAAAAATAAAAAACAAATTAGACAAGCAAGAGGTATATTTCTATGATATATCTAAACAAACAAGCAAAACAAACAAATTTAAAAGAGACAAAGGGTATAACTATTTGAGTCTAACAGACAACACCATGATAACCAAAAATGAAAAATCAATAAAATTAAACAACAAACAAAAGCTAAGTTTTGACAAAGAGATTGTATCTGTATCAAAAAGAAAAAACCTAATTGCTATCGTATTTATAGACAACTCAATAGCGATATACGATATTGTAAACAATCAGATGATATTTAAAGAACAAAAAAAACATATATTTATCTACAATTCACAAGCAGCAAGGCCAATCTTTTTAAACAATACTGTACTTTTTCCTACACTTGATGGCAAGATAGCAGTAGTTGATATCAAAAACAGAAGATTGTTAAGAGATTTGATAGTCGCTACTACTGGTTTGCTTAAAAATATCACATTTTTACAGCTAATAGACGAAACTTTAGTAACATCTACAAACAACAACATACTATCTTTTGGTGAGGCAAAACTAAATATAAAAGAGTTTGAGATAGTCTCTACTGCTATTGATGCAGATTTTATATATATCGCTACAATTGATGGACAGGTTATTAAAATGACAAAAGCTCTCGATATAGTGGCTAAAAAAAAGTTCAATTTCGCAAACTTTTTGTCTATAAATGTTTTTGACCACAATATATTTTTAGTCGAAGCTCAAGGGTTTTTGATAAAAATTTCAGATGATTTTAAAAAGAGTTCAGTATACCATGTAGATATTCCCAACGATAAAGATATAGCAAAATTGGAGAAAAAATATTTTGTCAAAAGTAGCTTTAGAGTATTGGGCAACCTATTGTTGTATGGGGCGGGGCATTAGATATATGAAAAAAATAGTAGACAGCTTCGCTAAAAATGGCACAATATTTGTGGATTTTTACGATATCAAAAAGGATATCAAAACAAGAACTTCAGCAGATATATATGTAGCTACATCGTTAGAGAATAGATATTATTTTATAGTCAAACTAAACAAAAAGTCAGCTATATATAGCAAAGATTTTCAGATGCTAAAAGAGTTGGAGAACAAAGCGGCAAAACTTTGCGAACACAACTTTAGATATAGATATCTTCTTGTGGATTTTAAACTTACAAAACAATCAAAAGAAAAACTAAAACAATTACGATGGAGATATCATGATAGTGTGTGATATAGGAAATACAAATATAAAATTTAAACAAAAAAACAATATTTTTATTCTATCATACGATGAACCAATGCCAAAGTTTGATGAAAAGATATATTATATATCTGTAAACAAAAGAGGCGAAGATATACTAAACAAACATTTTAAAAATACTCAAAATTTATCACACAAAATAACTTTTCATACCAAATATAACTCTATAGGTATCGATAGAGCCGTATGTTGCAAATATATAAAAGATGGAATAGTAGTAGACGCAGGTTCAGCAGTCACTGTAGATATGATGAAAAATCATTCTCATATTGGTGGTTTTATATTGCCTGGATTAAAAATGTATAAAAATATCTACAACAACATATCAACAAACTTATCCAAAGAGATAAATTTTGACATATCTTTAGAGACTCTACCTTTAAATACAGCAGATGCAGTCTCATATGGAGCAATGATGGCAACTATATCACCGATATTAACTATAGCAAACAACCAAGATATATTTGTAACTGGTGGTGATGGCAAGATAGTATCAAAATATATCAAAAATAGCTTCTACAGCAAAGATTTGATCTTGAACAATTTAGAAAAAATAGCAAAGAGGTTTGTATGCTAACAATAGCTTTACCAAAAGGACGAATAGCCAAACTAACTTTAGAAAAATTTGAATATGCATTTGAGGAAAAATTTGAGTTTCAAAACAGAAAACTTATATTGAAAAAAGCTGGTTTTGTTTTTTTAAATGTGCGAAACCAAGATGTGCCTACATATGTAAATTATGGCTCTGCGGATTTGGGAGTGGTTGGTTTAGATGTGCTTGAAGAGAAAAATTATGATATAGTTAAACTGCTTGATTTGGGTATAGGAAAGTGCAAACTATCCATAGGACTTAAAAATGAAGATGAGTTTGACTACAACAGTCCATTGATCAAAGTAGCTACCAAACACGAAAATATAGTCAGGCGATATTTTGAAAAAAAAGCTATGGCAGTAGATATTATCAAACTATATGGCTCTATAGAGTTAGCACCATTGGTTGGTTTGGCTGATTGTATAGTAGATATTGTAGAAACTGGCGATACTATGAAAGAAAATGGCTTAAAAATAGGTGATACTATCATGAAATCATCTGCTTTTTTGATCACAAATAAAAACTCATTTACCATAAACAAAACTCAAATACTCAAGCTGGTAAAGCTTTTAGACCATGACAACTGATATAAGTTCTGTTTGTTGTTATTGTGGTGTGGGTTGCGATATCACAGCAATAGTCAAAGAAAACAAGATAGAAAAGATATATGCCCAAAATGACGGATATGTAAGTCGTGGCAAACTATGTATCAAAGGCAAAACTGGTTTTGATTTTGTTCATAGCAAAGATAGACTAAAAGAAGCAAAGATAAAGATAAGTTTTATCAAAAAACATTTTGATGATTTTCCACGAGAGTTGAAAGCTTTGTCAAATACACTAATAAAGTTAGATGATATTTGGTTTAAAAGTTCTTATGAGTTTGCTACATCATTAGTAGCTTGGAGATTGTGCGAAAACAGAGTTCGATATGGCAAAGAATCATTTTTTGCAACAGGTGGTGCTAGAACATCTTGTGAGAGTGGATATTTGCTACAAAAGTTCACCAGAGAAACAATGCAAAGCCCACATATAGACAACTGTGCGAGAGTTTGTCATGCTCCTAGCTTAAATGGTCTTGCATCTACTATAGGAGAGGGTGCTGCTACAAACCCATACGACGATATATATGAAAGTGAGTTTTTGCTTATAATTGGCTCAAATACTACAGAAGCTCACCCTATAGTAGCAAACCGTATGATAGAAGCAAACAAAAACAAAAGTTGCCAAATCGCTGTATGTGATGTCAGGATGACAGCTATTGGAAAAAAAGCAAAATATCAAGTTGTGTTGCCTTTTGAGGCAAATCTTTTGTTTTTGAACTGTTTGGCATATGTGATAATCAAAGAGAAGTTATACAACAAATCATTTATAAACAAAAGAACAAAAGATTTTGAAAAATTTAAAAACTCGATACTAAATGACAACTATTCAAAACCAGAAATTTTTGAAAAAATAGCAGGATATGAGAATATAACACAACAGATATACGATATAGCAAGAGATTATGCAAAGAAAAAATCTATGATATTTTGGGGGCTTGGAGTCACTGAACATATAGATGGCAGTTTTGCTGTTATGGCTATGTCAAACTTAAGCTTACTTACAGGAAATATAGGCAAAACTGGAACAGGTCTTATGCCTCTTCGTGGTCAAAACAATGTCCAAGGTGCTTGCGATATGGGATGTTTGCCATATTATTTGCCAGATTATCAAAAACCAAAAAAAGATGGTCTAAAAACTCCAGATGCTATAGATGCGATGATAGATGGCACTATCAAAACTATGTTGGTCGTGGGTGAAGATGTAGCACATATACATCCAAACCAAAACAAAATCAACAAAGCTCTAAAATCTCTTGATATGATAGTGACATTTGACCTATTTTTAAACGAGATAGCAAAAAAAAGTGATATAGTATTTGGTGTTCAGTCCTCTTATGAAAAGACTGGAGTATATGTAAATGCCATGAGACGACTTCATCTATCACAACCTTTAGTAGAAAACAACTTGCTTGATGATTGGCAGATATTAAGAGATATAGAAAATAAAATTGATGGCAAATTTAGATATAAAGATAGTGAAGATGTATGGAACGATGTAAGAAAAGATGCACCCATAAGATACAGCGGAGCAACATACCAAAAACTTATGAAAAACAGACAAAAGGGTCTTCAATGGCCTGTTGGCAAAAAAGATACACCAGTTTTACATATAGATAGATTCAATACAAAAGATGGTTTAGGAAAGTTTATCTTCAATCAATACAGCTTGAGAAACCAAATAAAACAGAAGATAGAAAAGAAGCCAAAGAAGTTTTATCTTACTACTGGACGAGTGTTGGTGCATTATAACAACATAGCTCAAACATCTCAAACAAACAGACTAATGCAACTACACGAGGATGATATACTGCTGGTATCCCAAGATGATTTTGACAAAAAAGAGAAGTTTAAAATAGTTTTAAAATCAAAATATGGAGAATCAAACTCTCTTGGAGTCAAAATCACAAACAAAATAAAATCTGGCACTATGTTTTGTTCATTTCATCATAAAAAATCAAAGATAAACTATCTTTTTGGTGATGAAAGCGACATAAATACAAAAACCGCATCTTTTAAATCAATAGAAGTTCAAGTTGAGCAGATACACTACTAAAAATATAGGCGACAAAGCAGAGCAAGAAGCTGTCAAATTTTTAGAAAAAAATGGACACAACATAATAGAGCAAAACTTCTATGCAAAAAAATTTGGTGAGATAGATATCATCACGACAAAAGATGAGATATATCATTTTATAGAGGTCAAAAGTGGCGAAAATTTTGAAGCTATTTATAACATAACCAAAAACAAACTATCTAAACTATATAGATCTATCGATTATTATTTGACAACAAAAAAGATTCAGCCAGCATATTGTGTAGATGCTATAATTATATCAAAAAACAGTTTAGAGTTTGTGGAAAATATAAGTTTATGAGTTTCAACAAAGAAGAGTTTTTTATCAGTCAGTTTAGTGATACTCTCATAGGCGATGATGGTGCGGTTGTTTTTCACAAAAAAGGCAACTGGGTATATACTACTGATAGTTTTTTTGAAGATGTGCATTTTAAACTATCGTGGATGAGTTTAAGCGAGATAGCCTCTAAAGCGATGCTTGTAAATATAAGCGATGCAATTGTTATGAATGCTAAACCAAAATATGCTTTGCTAAATGTAGCAATCCCGTCAAATTTTGACAAAATATCACTCAAAAATCTATCAGATGGTTTTAAAAAGAGTGCAGATGATTTCAATATAAGAATAATAGGCGGAGATACGATATCAAATGACAAACTACAAATATCTATAACACTTATATCCAAAACTAAAAACCCTATATATAGACACGGTCTAAAGATAGGCGATATATTGTATTATACAGGCGATATTGGCACTGTCAAAAAAGATTTAAACAAACTACTACAAAACAAAGCTATACCAAAAGATAGCAAATTTATTAAACCAATTCTTAAGCAGAAGTTTTTTAGAAAAATATCAAAATATGTAAGCTCTGCTATAGATATATCAGATGGAGTTGCTTTTGAGTTAGAAAGATTAAGCAAGATAAATGGTGTTGGATTTAGGTTTATTACTAAATTTACAGACGATATGTTGTGTAGTGGTGAGGAGTATGAGATACTATTTGCAATAAACCCAGCATATCAAGAGAAGGTTCAACAAATAGCAAATAGTTTAAATGTCAAACTAAACTTTTGTGCAATAGCTGTAGATGGAGAGTTTCGCCACAATTGTCAAGAACACCATTTTAAAGCTGTTTAAAAGCCAAAACCAAAGTAGCAGTGTATTAACTGCTCCTTTTGTAAAGTTTGCTCTCTTGAAAAAAGGTTTTTATCTATTCTCCGCTTTCACACTCACCTTTAAAGTCAACGATACCAGCAGTATAGTTTGATACTTTTTTCCATCCCAAATCTTGTAGCATCGTTTGACAATAAGCACTTCTGCTACCAGTTAAACAATACAATATGATATGTTGCTCTTTTTTATCTTCTAGTTTTTCAATTGATTGATAAAATGATGTAGTAGGTACAAGTAAGTCAGTGCCTTTTATGCGATTGTCTTTCCACTCTATCCACTCTCGCACATCAACCAAACTAAACTCAACCATACCAAGCTCTCTTGCTTCAAGTAGTGATTCTATCTCACTGCTGTCCAATTGTTCCATTTGTAACAAAGCTTGACACTCATCTTTGGTCAAACCTCTTGAGTGTGTATGTGATACCTCTAAAGCTTCCTCTTTTATGCTATTTTGTTTGACATATTCTGGTGTGCAAAATATACCACAATGACACTTGCCATCTTTTGGTATCTCTACATCAATAGCTGGTTTACAAGGACAAACTCTATTGTCTGCTTTTTTTTGTTCCTCTTTTGTCTCGCCTATGACCATAAAACATGGACAAAATCGTTTACCATAGATGAGTTTGTTTCTTGCTAATCCCATAGTAACACCTTCGTTTACCTCTTCTATGGGATTATACATCCACCCAAAAGTTTGGTTTACTTTGTCTGTAAATTTTTTTGTTTTTTCCAATTCGTTTTTAAACTCTTCTGAGTTCATATCTAATTTGATCATAGTCTATCCCTGATTTTGTTTTTATAATTGTATTATGGTACGCCCAGCAGGATTCGAACCCGCAACCACCGGGGCCGAAACCCAGTGCTATATCCAGGTAAC
>JAOZJU010000047.1 GCA_029935705.1 Arcobacteraceae bacterium | reverse complement strand
TCTAAAGAAACTTCGCTTCGCTTGTTTTCTAAAGAAACTTCGCTTCGCTTGTTTTGAGCATACAACTCGCAGATTCGTTTTGTAGTTCCCATGACATTTGTAGGGCGAACCGCTTTGTCTGTAGATATGAGGATTAC
This sequence comes from Arcobacteraceae bacterium, assembly GCA_029935705.1. Taxonomy (GTDB): domain Bacteria; phylum Campylobacterota; class Campylobacteria; order Campylobacterales; family Arcobacteraceae; genus B24-G6. The sequence continues at coordinate 7,101 of JAOZJU010000047.1, read as the reverse complement.
TTCTTTTACTGCCATATCACATGAGACATCTATGATATTTTTGGTGCCTAAAATATTGTTTGTGATAGCTGTAGATATGTTTTGTTCTACGAGTGGCACATGCTTGTATGCAGCCGCATGTATCACTATGTCTGGTTTGTAAGTTTCAAATGTGTTTTGAATATCATTTTTATTTGTTACAGATTGTAAAATTGGCACGATATTTGTATTTGATTTTGCACCACTTGTGTTTAATACTTCTTGTTCTATAGTGTATAAATTGTATTCACTATGGTCTATCATTATTATCTGTTTTGATTCAAACTTAACACATTGACGGACAAGTTCACTTCCTATACTTCCACCAGCTCCTGTGATAAGGATAGTTTTATTTTTGACAAATGATGCTATAGCATCATTGTCCAAATCCTTTGGTCGTCTTGCAAGAAGATCTTCAACAGATATATCTTTAAGCTGTGTAGAAAAGTGCTGGTCGTTTAATATGTCTAAAATAGGTGGCAACACTTGTATATCATCAAAATGCTCATGCATATTGTTGTATATGGCTTTTATTTTATTGGATGAAACACTTGGCATCGCGATGACAAGAAGTTCGTATTTGATATATTTTAGTTTTGATTTTATTGCCTCTGGTGAGAGAACTTTTATGTTGTCTATGCTTCTATTTTGGATGATTTTGTCATCATCGCAAAAATATTTTACTTTGTATTCCATATTTTTAAACTCTGCTTCGAGTTTTATACCAGCTTTGCCAGCACCATATATCACGACAGTTTTGGTTTTGGCAATTTTACTACGATTTATAAAAATATTGTAACTATACATAGAGAAGTTTATGGCAAACAGATATGTAAATAGCTCCAATACCAAGACATATATATGAATCGTACCATAATATATAGGCATATAGACTGTAAATGCTGTTATATATACAGCACTTTTGAACAAAAATGTCTTTGGAGTTGACTTGCTCCATGACAAAGAGTAGTCCTTGAATATCAAGAGCGATGCTATCATACGAACAGCGATAACCACAAGCACCATTTGCATATCAAAAGGCAAATGAAAAGCATAAAACGTCCAAAACATTGTAGCAAAACTAAGTAGTGCTATTATCAAAAAATTATATAGCCATCTATCAAATATTTTCATGATATTATTATATCCAAAGAACCTTTAAGCCACTTCTAATCTAAAGCCATCTACATAACTTTTAATGTTCTTAATATTAATTTAATATCACCTATCAAGCTAATATTATCAATATATTTATAATACAACTCTATCTTTTTTGGCAATACAAAATCAATATAAGCTTTTTCTTTGTCTTTATATTGCTCCATGATAGTTTCTTCATCACGAAATTCTATAGCAGCATTATCTGTAATGCCAGGCTTTACACTTAGAACTTTTTTGTATTCTTCTTTTTTTTGAGATACAAATTTCATAACTTCTGGTCGTGGTCCTACTAAACTCATATCATCTTTTAGTACATTTAAAAGTTGTGGTAATTCATCTATCTTAGTTCGTCTTATAATAGCTCCAACTTTTGTGATACGAGGGTCATCTCCACTTGTCACACTAGGTCCTACTTTGTCTGCATCTATAACCATAGAACGAAATTTATATAGATCAAATTCTTTAAAATCCTTTCCAACCCTTTTTTGTATATAAAAAAGTGGACCTTTTGAGCTAAATTTTATCCAAATAGCAATGGGAATAATGACAGGTAAAAGAAAAACTCCACCAATAATAGTAGCAACAATATCAAACAATCTTTTTCCAAAATCTCTATACAAATTATGCACCCACTATCTTCAATACATTTTTTATCACAAATTCTATCTCTTCATCGCCCATATCTGGATATATTGGTAATGACAAAGACTTATCAAATACAGCATTTGATATGGGGTAATCTTCATTTTTATAATCATATCTATCTTTATAGTATGTATGTTTATGTATAGGTATAAAATGTACACTACACCCTACACCATTTTCTTTTAGTTGTTCTATTGCTTCATCTCTATTATCTATTTTTATCACATACAGATGCCAAGATGTCGTTCTATCATCTTTAATAAATGGTAAGACTATATTTTTATTGTCTTTAAATGCATCATTGTATTTTTTAGCTATACTGTCTCTTTTGTCTCTTAACATATCTTGTTTTTCCAACTGTACTAAACCTATAGAAGAGTTTATATCTGTAGTGTTGTATTTATTTCCATTATCAACTATATCATATCTCCAAGCACCTTTAATAGTATATCTATCCCAAGCATCTTTGCTTATACCATGAAGTCTATTAATTTTCATAGACTTAGCATAGTCACCATTGTTGGTAGTCGCCATACCGCCTTCGCCAGTACTTAGTGTTTTTGTAGCATAAAAACTAAAGCAAGTTATATCGCTTTTTTCTAAATTCCCAATTTTTACACCTTTATAGCTACTAGGTATCGCATGAGCCGCATCTTCTATGATCTTTAAATCATATTTCTTAGCTATGGTGTATATCTCATCCATGTCACATGGCTGTCCTGCAAAATGAACAGGTATGATAGCTTTTGTTTTATCTGTTATTAGAGCCTCTATTTTAGATACATCTATATTGTGAGTATCCTCTTCTATATCACATAGTACAGGTATAGCATCAAAATATGTTACAACTTCAGCTGTTGCTACGAAAGTATTTGTAGGAAGTATCACTTCATCATCTCTTTGTAAGCCTATAGATTTTAATGCTAGATGCAGTGCTGCTGTTGCAGAGTTCATACTTACTGCAAATTTACTTCCTACATACTCTTTAAATTTATCTTCAAATTCAACAGTTTTTGGACCCATAGTTAACCAACCAGATTCTATAGCACTTTTAGCTGCTTCTATCTCTTCATCGGTTGTGTGTGTTTTGTGAAATGGTATTTGCATTTTATTTCTCCTTATTGATATGATTTTATCTACTTAATTTTTCATTATTTTCATTTATACTATTGTTATTTAATACTATAAAATTCAAAATACCTTCTAAATAACCTAATCCATAACTAGTATGAAGTATAAAAAATGATTTTATCAAATTTATAGTTTCAGATAATTTACTACTTAATTTAACAGAAAAGTAACTAATTAGTAGTATATATAATACCAAAGGTATTGAAGTAATATATATATATTCACTAAAAAATACTAAACTAATTAAAAATAATATTAAATAACTTACAAATCCAAATGGTACTAGCTGTCTAATAGTAGTAACCGTTTTATGCTTTTTATTTACAAATACTTTCCAGTATCCATATTGATAATACTGTTTAAATAGTTTTGAAAAAGATGCTCTTACAAAATATTTAACAGATATATTACCACTTGATAATATTTTATATCCAGCTTCAGTAACTCTATAGTTAAAATCATCATCTTGATTTCTTGTAAGTCTCTCATCAAATAAACCAATCTCATCAAATATACTACTCCTATATACAGGTGTACCTATAGTATCTACATATATCTCTTCATCAAAATTTGTTCTAAAGTTACCTATACCTACACCAAAACTACTATTCATTGCTTTTGATATAGTTTCACTGATATCATTTTCATAAGTATTAATTACAGCTCCACCTATGCAACCTAAAGTTTTTTCTTGATTTAATCTATCTACACTATATGATATATAATTCTTTGATATGATATGTCTTGACCCCATAATCATAATAAAATCACTTGAACTATTTTTTATACCAAGATTAAAAGCATAAGGAGTTTTTTGTTTAATATTATCTATCATTGTTATAAAAGTATATTTAGAAGTATATTCTTTTATAATATCTCTTGTATTATCATCACTCATACCATCTATTACTTTTACTTGTATTAATTCATTTGGATAATCAGATTCTATTATAGAATCTAAGCACTTTGATATATAATTTTCCTCATTTCTACAAGGTACCACTACTGTAATTGTATTATTATTCATCTCTATAAGCCTTTTTTAAATCTTCAACACAATGAGCATCTGAACCGTACGATATATTATTAATGAACATAGGATATTGTTCTAAAACATTTAATAAATATATATTTGATCTTTTATATCTACTTGATATTTCTAATTTTTTATTATATTTATTAGCTACTTTAAATAAATTATATAAATCTTCCTGATTTATTTGAAGACTATATTTATCTATAGCCATACAAGGATGTGCTATTATATCTACATCATTATTCTTTATCATATTCTTTGTAGCGATTAGCCAATTATTATATGCTAATATTTTATTTTCTTTAATTTCATATCTAGTTAAATAATTGTCTAAAATATCATCCTTTGGTATTCTGTGAATAGCACCTATTTTTACATCTGCTTTTTTACACATAATATTTGTAGCATCAATTTCTCCATTTATAGATAATGCTTTTGCTTCAAAACCTACTAAAATATCTATCTGAGAATATTTTTGTCTTAAACTTACTATCTCATTATGATATTTGTCAAACCACTCACTACTTCTCCAAATATGATCTGTAATAGCGATTTTTTCTAATCCTAATTCAATAGCTACTTTAACCATATCTTCAATAGAATTTTTTCCATCAGAATAAGTTGTATGCATATGTAAGTCTATCATCATTATATTGTAAAACTTTTCCCATTATTATCTATATAAATCTCATCCCAATATCTTATCATTTTTGTATTCCAATTTATTTTATAATCTATCAAATCTTCACCTAATGCTGCTTTTACTGAATTATAAACCATATTGTATCCACTAGCTGTACATAATACTATTGTTCCTTGTACTCTTGGATTTGATTCAATAATCTTTGGTATACCATTTATATCTCTTTTAAATTGTAAGCCTATATTTCCATTTAGATTTAAACTTTCTACTAATTGTTTAGAGTATTTTATAATTTCTTTATCTTCAATAGTTCTTCCTACAAAGCTAATACCCATTTTTATTTTATCTCTACTTCGTGGAATAACAGTATGACATTTACCATTATCAACCATAACATCTATACTAAACTCTTCTCCTGGTAAAAACTCCATTAATAAAAGTTCAGGAAAATAATCAGCATCTTTGGCTATTTGTAAAAATTCATCATATCCTATGTATACATTATTTGGTTTTTCATTAATTAAATTATACATTTTATCTGCACTATCATTTATAATCCTAAAACCTCTGAGACCATTTGAAACTGGTGGTTTAAAACATATTTTTTTTTCCGGATAACCTAATTCTTTTGCTTTTTCTTTAAACTCTTCAATTGATTTAACAATATAAAACTCTGGATATGGAATACCATTTTCCTTACAAAACTTCATTAAATTATATTTATCGTTTGCAATATTTAATTGTTCAAAATCAGAAACTTGGACTTTTATACCATTTTGTTCAAATATATCTTTTGCTTTAGAGAAAACAAATAACTCCATAGTTACAAGAGGAATTATTACATCAACTTTTTCTTTTTTACAAATAGATAAAATTTCATCTATAAAATTATCATCTTTTGCTTTTGGTATTTGATATACTACATCTACCAGACCTATTCCTATAGATTCTTCTAAATTTGCATCAACACCTACAATTTTTATATTTCTTTCAGCATTTAATCTCAAAGACTTTATAATACCTGGTGCTCCTGGTGCTCCAGCACCAGTAATCATTACTACGATATCTTTTAACATTTTACTTTCTCCTTTTAATTTATTACCCATCTAATTACTTCGAAACTCTCTGCATGCTTAACACCTATTTGTACTCCTCTAGTTCTTGCCAAAGAAAATATAAATTCTTCACTCATATAGTCTCTAATACCTTGGGATTTATACTCTTTTAGTGCATCGCATTTTGCTTCTATATACTTTTTATCCAATTTTACAAACGAAGTAGTATTAAAAGTAAGATTATTCCAAATAAGTTCATACCCTAAAATAGTAGTATTTTTAAATGCTCTCAGTCCCTCCTGTGCAATTGTTGCATGATCTTGATGTATATCATTTAAAGATGGCATAAGAACTAAATCAGGCTTTAACATTTTTCTATGCTTTATAAGATCTTCTAAAATTTCTTGTCTTGCATAATTTAACTTTCTAACTTCATAATTATAAATAATTACATTTTCTTTTTTTATACCTAATTTTGCTGTAGCATTTAGCACTTCAGTTTTAAGTATATCTTTAGGAAAACCTTCCGGAACAGATTGTTCTGCTGTAGAAAAAGCAAAATAATACACCTCTGCTCCACTTTCTATAAGTTTAGCAATTGTTCCACCTGCACCTAATTCACCATCATCTGTATGTGGTGCCAATACATATACATTTTTAAATTTTGTCAACATCTATTAACTCCTTATAAATTTTAAATAATTTTTTTTCTTGAGATTCCCAAGAAAAAAATTTCTTAACTTGTCGAATATTATTTTGAGAAATTTCTTTCATATTTTCTAATTTTAGAGAATCTATCAATTGTGCTATCTTTTTACTATCTTTTGGGTCAACATTTATGCCAACATTATATTTCATATTAAAATCTATCCAATCTCCAAACTTTTCACACCAACTCATAAGTTTTATGAGAGGATTTGTAGGATTAATATTTCCTAATTCCACAATGCTTAATGGCCATATATCTTTTACTTCATAGATAAACTTGGCACTAAATTTTTTAGCAAGTCTATATGCAGGTATGGCTAAAAATGGAGCCATAGGAGAAGCTATCACAACATCTGGTTTTTTCATCTTTTTTAGTGGTAAAAAGAATAGCTTAGTAGTAAATATAAACCATTTTAGAACTCGTTTTTTATCCGTAGATTCTCCATATTTTGGTACTTTTACCCAAAGATAGTTAATACCATCTATCTTCTCAAAGGTGTAGTTACCTGTAACTTCAGGTAGTTTTTTGAACAAGTGCATATAAGAAGCTGTGATTATATACACTTCATGACCTTGTTTGACAAACTCTTTTGCAAAGTAGTAGTTTCTAAACTCCATACCGTGATGGCTACTACCTGCATAATCATTGATAAACCAAATAGTTTTACTCATATGCTAAAAGTTCCTCAATTATAATCCTACTT
>JAOZJU010000017.1 GCA_029935705.1 Arcobacteraceae bacterium | reverse complement strand
ATAAAACAAACTGATAAAACATAGTTTTTTCAAACCAAACTCTATTTTTGAAAAACACAGCAGTAGTATATACAAAAAACAAAACTATAAAAAAACTCTCATAAAGTTGCACTGGATGCCTTAAAACTCCATTCGTATCTTTCTTAATCTTGTCAATATCTGCTAATTTTTATCTTATTGTGGTATAATGTTTAAAAGGTAAAATATGATAAAAAAGATTATTAAATTTTTTGGGACAAAAAATGACAAACAACTTAAAATTTATAGTAAAGTAGTAGAACAGATAAATGCTCTTGAACCAACATATCAAAAACAAAATGATGATGAACTAAAAATCAGTTTTGATAAACTAAAAGAGCAGTTAAATAGCGGCGAGAAAACTTTAGACGAGTTACTTGTAGATGTATTTGCTATCGTTCGTGAGGTTAGTAGTAGAACTCTTGGGCTTCGCCATTATGATGTCCAACTTATAGGCGGTATGGTGCTACACGACAATAAAATAGCCGAGATGAAAACAGGCGAAGGAAAAACACTTGTGGCAACTTTGCCTGTAGTGCTAAATGCCATGACAGGTAAACCAGTGCATATCATCACTGTAAATGACTATCTTGCACAAAGAGATGCAGATGACTTAAAACCACTCTATAATTTTTTAGGTTTTACTGTAGGTTCTATCGTAGGCAATATTGATGACCACGAAGAGAGAAAAGCACAATACGATGCAGATATTACTTATGGAACAAACAATGAATATGGTTTTGATTATCTAAGAGACAATATGACAGAAAGCTCAAAAAACAGAATACAAAGAGGGCAATATTTTGCTATAGTAGATGAAGTTGATTCTATCTTGATAGATGAAGCAAGGTCACCACTGATTATATCAGGTGCATCAAATACTAAAAATGACAACTATAAAATAGCTGACAAAATAGCAAAAAGTATGGAAAAAGGTGAGACAATAGAGGCAAAATCAGCAGATCAACCAACAATATTGACAGGCGATTTTGTCATAGATGAGAAAAATAGAAATGTCATGATAACAGAACAAGGGATAGAAAAAGCAGAAAAAGCTTTTGGTGTAGATAGTATGTATTCGCTTGAAAATGCAATTTTGTCACATAGTATTGACCAAGCTATCAAAGCAAACTATCTATTTGCCAAAGATGTTGACTATATCATAAGAGACAAACAAATTTTAATAGTAGATGAGTTTACAGGACGAGTCAGTGAGGGTCGGCGATTTAGCGAGGGTTTGCATCAAGCTTTAGAAGCTAAAGAGGGTGTAGCTATTCAAAAAGAGTCTCAAACACTAGCTGATATTACATTTCAAAACTATTTTAGACTATATGAAAAATTGTCAGGTATGACAGGTACTGCCCAAACAGAGGCTTCTGAATTTTCACAGATATACAATCTTGATGTAGTATCTATACCTACAAACAGACCAGTCATAAGAGATGATAAAAACGATTTAATATACAGAACAGAAAAAGAAAAATTTGAAGCAGTTGCAAAGAAAATAAAAGAACTAAACAAAAAAGGTCAACCAGTATTAGTAGGAACTGGATCTATAGAAAAGTCAGAGTTGTTGCACGAACTACTTAAAAAAGAGAAGATCAAACATACAGTGCTAAATGCAAAACAACACAAAAAAGAGGGACAAATAGTAGAACAAGCTGGACAAAAAGGCTCTGTAACTATAGCTACAAATATGGCTGGACGAGGTGTAGATATCAAACTTCCACAGGAGTGTCTAGAACTTGGCGGACTAGCAATCATAGGCACAGAAAGACACGAAAGTAGACGAATCGACAATCAACTAAGAGGACGAGCAGGCAGACAAGGCGATGTGGGTAGTAGTCAATTTTATCTCTCACTTGAAGACAATCTACTAAGAATATTTGGTAGCGATAAAATATCGTCTGTTATGGGAAAATTGGGACTTAAAGATGGCGAGCATATTGAGTCAGGTATGGTTACAAGATCAGTAGAAAATGCTCAGAAAAAAGTAGAAGCTATGCACTTTGAAAGCAGAAAACATCTGCTTGAATATGATGATGTAGCGAACAAACAAAGACAAACGATATACAAATATAGAGACAATTTGTTAGATGAAAACTATGATATCAAAAGTAAAATAGATGAAAATATAGATGAGTTTTGTTCAAATATCTTAACTGAAGCAAATATTATTGATGGTATGCCAGTAGAGGATTATAATATTGATTTGATTTTGTCAAAGTTTAGAGATGAGTTTTTGATAGATATCAACAAAGATATCTTCAACAATACCGATGTACAAACTATACAAAAAAGTTTAACAAATTTGTTACATAAAAAGTTTCAAGATAAGTTTAAGGTTCTTACAGATGAACAAATAAGCGAACTTCTAAGGCTTGTCTATTTGCAGATATTGGACAACTATTGGCGAGAGCATCTGTATGCTATTGATACACTTAAAACTGGAATTGGACTTAGAAGTTATAACCAAAAAGATCCTTTAGTGGAGTACAAAAAAGAGAGCTATGATATGTTTATAGATCTTGTATCATCTATCAAAAATGAGCTTATACGAGTTATTTTTACTTTAGAACTACATGACAAAGAACAAGAAGAGATAGATAGGCTAAAAAAACAACGCGAACTTGAAGAGAAAAATCAAGAGCTAAATCTAAACAAAGGCAAAAGAAAACCAGATATATCAAAAAAAGTTCCACGAAACTCTCCTTGTCCTTGTGGAAGTGGTAAAAAGTTTAAACAATGTTGCGGTATTAGTGGTCCTAAAAAAGGTCTTGCAGCAAAACTATGAACAACAATTTAGTCAATTTTATAGTCAAAAAATATCTAAAATGGGACAAAACAAATCCATATATAAGTATCAGTGCCATATTGGCTTTTATTGGTGTGAGTGTTGGTGTTATGGTACTAATCATTGCTATGTCTATCATGAACGGAACCGCAAAAGAGTTCAAAAGGAAACTTTTTACTATGAACTATCCTCTTACTATTGTACCTATTGTAAATGGAACAGTTGATAAGAGTTTGCTCAAAGAGCTTGAAAAAAAATTTAAAAATCTAAAATTTTCACCATTTTTAAGAACTCAAGCTATAGTCCAAAATGGCGACAAAATGAGTGGCGGTATTGTATTTGCTGTTGATAACAAAAAAGAAAAAAGGATAAACAAAGTATACTCCAAAACAGTAAAAAACAGGCGAGTAGAAAAGTATGATATCATTTTTGGCAAAGGGATAGAGGAGGCACTTGAGATATTTGAAGTCAATACCAAAGTGGTATTGTTTTTCTCTTCTGTATCTGCTACTGGTTTATCACAAATGCCAAAAATCAAACGATTTAAACATATAAGAAGTTTCAAATCAGGTTTAAGTGCCTATGACAATGCTTATATATATATCACCATAGATGCTCTTAGGGCTATTTTAAACAAAACAGACGATAGCTACACAGGCATACATATATACAGCAAAACACCTTTTGAAGATAGAGACAAGCTTTTGAAATATTTAGATGGCAGAGGTGTAGCTGTTATTGGATGGTGGCAACAAAATGGCAATCTATTTACAGCTATGAATATGGAAAAAAAGGCACTTCTAATAGTGCTTATGCTTATAGTTCTTATAGCTTCGCTAAATATCATAAGTTCGCTATTGATGACAGTGATGAGCAGGAGAAAAGAGATAGCACTTCTTATATCGCAAGGAGCTACAAAAAAAGAGATAAGTAGTATATTTTTAAGGCTTGGGACTATTATAGGTTTTAGTGGTATATTTTTGGGTATTTTGCTTGGTTTTTTTGGCATATATATGCTTGAAAATTTTAATATCATCACCCTTCCAGCTGATGTTTATGGTTCATCTAAACTTCCTTTGGAACTATCATTAAATGACTTTTTGATTATATTTTTTGGTTCAAGTTTGGTTGTATTTTTCTCTGCTTTATATCCATCTATTCGTGCAAGAAATTTAGATGTGCTTGATATTTTAAGAAATGAATAAAGAGTTAGATGATATATTAAAAGATAGAGAATCTTGGTTTGCTTGGAAAAATATAAAACCAATATATGATTTGGTTCAAGAGATAAAATCGATCAAGATAGATGATATAGAGTTTTGTATAGATGACTGTATTACTATAACACATAAGCAAAAATTGCCTAAAGATTATTTGGACAAACTTGATAGTTGTTTAAAATCATTAATACCATGGCGAAAAGGTCCATTTAAGATATTTAACCAAACTATAGATACCGAGTGGCAGAGTTTTATCAAATACGATATCATAAAAAACCATTTTGATATCAAAGGCAAAATAGTAGCAGATGTTGGCTGTAACAATGGTTATTATATGTTTAGAATGACAAAAGAAAAACCAAAAAAACTAGTAGGTTTTGACCCGTCGCCACTTTTTAAACTTCAGTTTGAAATCATAAATCATTTTATCAAATCAAAGATAACATATCATATGTTGGGTGTTGAACATATAGATATCTATCATCATAAATTTGATACTATATTTATGTTGGGAGTTTTGTATCATAGACCCGATCCCATAGGAACACTTAAAATGCTTAACAGATCTCTAAATAAAAACGGTGAGATAATCATAGATACTTTTATAATAGATGGTTACGATGATATTTGTTTGACTCCTCAAAATAGATATGCTAAAATGCCAAACATATACTTTATCCCCACGATTAGTGCTTTGTCAAACTGGTTAAATCGTGCTGGATTTTTTGATATTCAACTATTGGATACGACTATCACTACCAAAGATGAGCAAAGGGCAACTTCTTGGACTTTTGAACAAAGTTTAGATGACTTTTTGGATAAAAACGACAAAAACAAAACAGTTGAGGGCTATCAAGCACCAAAAAGAGCCTACATAAAAGCCAAAAAAAAATAGTTTATTTTTACTACAGCAAAAGATATTTTACAAAAAATTTTTATCTTTTAAAAACTTAACTATATCTTTTTTTATCTTTTTTTGTTTTTGTTTGATTTTTGGCAATTTTTCTATATCTTTAAACTCTATATCGCTATTTTCTTTGTCGAGATATATACTTTTTAGTTTGTTGTTTTTAAAATATTTTGATATATTTTCAATCTTTTGAGCATCTACAAGATATATGCCTATATTTTTATAACTATTGCTTTGATAAAATATTGTATTTAGATATTTTTTTTCTACTTTTATAGATGCTTCTTCAAAAAACTCTCTAATAGCTGTATCTTTTGGAATTTTATCTTCAAACGATTCTACTCCTTTGACAAAACCCCATCTTTTGAAACTTTTTATTGACTTGCACATCAATATATATATTTTGTTTTTTTCTTTTTTAAACAAACATATCCCATATGCTTCTATCATATTGCCCTACTTTTCTTGTTGTAGATATAAATCGATAGAAGATTTAAAAACAAAAGTGGCACAATCAAAGCAACCTCAGGAACCAATGTGCCATTTGAAGCTACTTTATAAAGCAAAAAGAGTGTAGCCCATATCATAATAGTAGATGTCAAACTTACCATCACATATCTATTTGTATTAAAAAATCTTGAGTTTATAGGTGTATATGAAAATATCATAAGTATAAGTGGCAATACAAAAAATGGCGACAAAGCAGTCCAATAAAACGAAGTTCTGATAGTATCTGTATTTATATTTTGTTTGGATAATAGATCATATGTATCAATGGCATCTTTTATAGAATAGTTGTTGTGTATATCATAAACTTTATCCATAATTTTTGGTTTGAAACCTTTTAAAACCTTTAAAGAATCCAATCTTTTGGTTTGAAATTTATTTAAGCCATCTTTTTCATATTTTAGTATCACTACTTCTGTAAGTTGCCAATGATTATCAATATATATAGCACTATTTGCTTTTGTAGTTGATATTAGTTTTTTATTTTTTATTTCAAATATCTTTATACCTACAGCTTTATTTTTAAGTGGGTATAATTTTTTAAAATATACAAAATTGTTGTTATATTTTAAAAATAGACTATTTTTTTCATCTTGCAAATATGTGCCTCGCAGGATTTTCTTTTTTTCATATTCGCTATATGCCAACGATGTGCTTTGTCCTACAATCAAAAGAGACAACACAAAAGTACCAATGACAATGACAGGCACAATTACCATTTTTTTTGTGACACCGAGTGAATACAAAGCTATAAATATATTGTTTCGTATCAAACCTATTATAAACAAAATAAAACCAAACGATAAAGATAGTGGCAAAATTATTGTCATCTGAAAATATATATTGTAAATAATATAAAGTAGTTTTAAGTTAGCAGATGCTGGCAATCTGCTAAAATTTTGCAAAATTTCAATACCAGAAAAGAATACTACTAAAGCAAGCAATACGATCAAAAATGACTTAAGATATTTTAATCCAATATATCTATATGTTAGTTTTATCATATCAACTCCTTGGTGGTATATTTTGATTTAAGCATATTTATATCGTAGTTGCTTATATAAAACTCTATACTGTTGCTTATATGTGTAGCAATAGTGCCTATATTGTTTAACTCTATTTTGGACAAGTTTGACAGCACATAATTAGAAACTTCCTTATCTGGTTTACCGACACCTACTCGAATTTTTAGATAACTCTTTTTTATATGACTATCTATAGATTTTATGCCATTATGTCCTGCACTTGTACCTCCTATTTTAAATCTAATTGTCCCAAAATTTAGGTCAATATCATCATATATCACAATAATATTTTGTGTAGCTATATCAAAATAATCAACAACACTTTTGATAGATATGCCTGAGTTGTTCATATATGTTTGAGCTTGTAGGTATATTGTGTTGTTGTATTTGAAAGTTTTTGCTTGAAAATTTTGATTTGAAATCTTGTAAGTGTTAAGGTTTTTGATCATATCATCTACAATCAAAAAACCTATATTGTGTCTATTGTGTCTGTATTTCTCGCCTGGGTTACCCAGACCAGCTACTAAGAGCATCTATTTTGCTTTTATTACACCGACTACTGGAACTCTTGGATCTAAAAAACAACTAACTCCACTTGGCATATCCAAATCTCTTACTAAAACATTGTCTCCAGTGTCTAATTGGTCGATTTTTATATGAAACGATTTTGGAAGATCTTTATACAATGCTTTTACCAATACTCGCTTTCTATGAAACACAAACAAACCTTTGTTTTTCAATCCTATAGGTGTCCCCTCGACTGTTACAGGCACTTTGAAGTTGGCTTTGACATCATCTTGTACTATCATCATATCAACATGAATCAAATCACCAGTTACAGGGTGTTTTTGATACTCCTGAATTACAACTTTTTTAACCTCGTTATCAAGTTTGACATCAAATGCCAATTGATCTTTTTGTTTTATAAATCTTATAAAATCATTTGCTTTAAATGCTGCATTTATATTTGGTAAATTTTTACCATAAATGTTTGCAATTAGATAACCATCTCGCCTGAGTTGTTTTGTAGCTTGTTTTACGATACTATCTCTAACTATTCCATCTAACATATTTTTCCTTTTTTTTGTGTTGCATTATATCCAAATTAGCTTAAATTGTTCAATTTTTGATACTCTTTACAGTTTTTTTCCAGATATTCTATACTATCGTGGCATATTATCTTGCCATCTTTAAACAATGCAACTTTTTTTGCATTTTTTATCGTGCTTAATCTATGAGCTATGATTATGACTATTTTATCTTTTGATACTTTTTCAAGCAATTTTGTGATAGTTTTTTCTGTTTTATTATCAAGTGCTGATGTAGCTTCATCAAGTATGAGTATCTGAGGATTTTTATATATCGCTCTTGCTATGGCTATTCGTTGTTTTTGACCACCGCTTAAATTTGTCCCAGCTTCATCTAAAACTGTATCTAAACCATCTTTTAGTTTTAATACAAAATCATATGCATCTAAACTTTTTAAAGTTTTGATTAGTTTATTTTTGTCATATTTTTGACCATAACATATATTGTTTGCTACTGTGTCGTTAAATATATATACTCTTTGAGTGATTATAGCTATATTTTGTCTCAAGTTTGAAAGTTTTATATCTTTTAAGCACAAATCATCAAACTCAATTGTCCCAGATATTGGTTCATAAAACTTCATAATAAGATTTATAAATGAGGTTTTTCCCCCACCGCTTGGTCCTATGAGTGCTAACTTCTCGCCTCTTTTTATATCGATAGTTATGTTTTTTATCGCTGTTTTGCTGTCATACATAAGTGTAACATCTTTGAAACTTATCTTTTGTATATTGTTGCTCAATATATCGTTGCCTGATTGTATTGTAGGATATATCTCAAAAAGTTTATTTGTTCTTTCATTGGCAGCTATAGCATCTTGCAAACTGTTATATACAGATGACAACCTTTTTATAGGAGTATAAAGCATAAAAAGTGCTGTCATAAATGAGAAAAACGACCCTGCGGTCATCTTGTCGTCTATGACATATTGACCGCCTATTACGATCACTGTAGCAATAGCAAGTGCCCCCATAATCTCCATGATAGGAGAAACCATCTCGTTGGTCTTAACTGCTTTCATATTTAATTTAAAAAACTTTTTATTGTGTTCGTAAAATCTATCACACTCAAGCTGTTGAGTAAAAGATGCTTTTATTATCTCTATATTGCTAAATGATTCTCCCAAGTGTGCTACTATGTCGCTATTTTTTTCTTGTGATGAAAAGGAGATTTTTTTCATCTTTTTTGCGAGTATGCTAAGTGGCCACAAAACAAGTGGCATAATCACCAAACCATAAAAAGCCAGCTCGCTATTTAGATATATAGTCATACTAACTAATGCAACTATAGTTAAAACCTCTTGAAATATCGTAGCTATCTTTGTAGATACAGCACTTTGAATTCTGTTTATATCGTTTGTGATTTTGCTTATCAAGTCACCACTGTGGTTTTTGTTGAAAAACTCAATATCCAAATATAAAATATGTTTATAAAGCTTATCACGAATTTGCCTTATGATATCTTGTCCTATAAAAGATATATAATAAACTTGAATAAACCTACCAAAACCTTTTGCTATATACAAAACTATGACAAAAAGTGGCAATATAGTAAGCATCTGTTGATTTTTATTTATAAATATATCATCCAAAAGTGGCTTCATGATATATGCCGTGCCACTTGTGCCACCTGCTACTAAAAGTATACCGACAAATGCTATAAAAAATTTAATTTTATAGTTTTTATAATATGGTGCATACTGATATATAAATTTTTTCATCTATTTCCAAATGGTTTAAATATCAAAAGCAACACAGGAAGCAAAAATAGGTCTGCTAATATCGCCATAAACATAGCAAGTATCGTTAATATACCAAAATATATTGTAGGTATAAAGTTTGACAATACCAACACAGCAAACCCTACAATTATGACAGCAGATGTATATGACATAGCTTTGCCTATACTTTTATGTGAGTTTAGCATAGCATCTATATAATCACAGCCACTATTTAACTCAGTTTTAAATCTATGAATATAGTGAATAGTATTATCAACTGCTATTCCTATACTTATGGCAGCTATTGTTATGGTCATCATATCAAGCGGTATAGCAAACCAACCCAAAAACCCAAAAATCACCCCTACAGGAGCAGTATTTGCTACTAAAGCTACAAGCGAGACAGATACAGAGCGAAACAGCACCATAAACATTATAAGCAATATCAAAAGTACTACACCTATCGTTTTTATCTGAGAATCAAACAAAGATTGAAGCATATTGTTATATATCACCAACAAATTTGTAACTTTAAAACTCTCAAATTTTGGGTCTATTATATCTTTTAGTTTATTGTTTATATCTTTTATAAGTTGGTCTCGTCTTAGGTCTTGTTGTGAGTCTATCACTCTTGTTGTTACTCTTAATTGATTGTTTTGTATATCAACATATGGGTCTAAAAGCACACTTTTATGATCTTTTGGCAACTCTTTGTATAGCAAAGCATATGTCAAGCTATCAAGCTCTTTGTCGTTGTTTAGCATCTTGCCTATTTGTGATACAGTATATAAAGATGTAACTTTCCCTACTGCTTTTAAACTATCAAGATAGATATGAATTTTTTTAATAGTATCTATCTTATCTTGAGTAAACCAATAATCTTCAGCATCGCCACTATCTTTAAAATCATCATCAAAATCATCTAAAAACCCATCGCCAACATCATTTGTAGTTTTTTTTACTATTTTATTTTTTTCTTCATCTTTAAAAGTGACGATAATATCAAGCGGCGTGGTGCCTCCTAAACTTTGGTCTAATACTTTCATACTTTTATATATATTTGTGGATTTTTTAAAATAATCAATAAAACTATTTTCAACAACAATTTGACGAGCTCCAGTGACTGAAAATATCACCAACAATATTGTAGCTACTATCACTGCTGTTTTGTTTTTTAAAACCCAGTTTGCTATAATAGTTGTAAATCTCTGTTCATTTATAGCAGTTATTGTGCTTTTGTTAAAAAACTGCAAAAATATTCCAAAAAATACAAATGTAACTATAAGTGATACTACAATACCAATACTCATAATCAAACCAAAATTTTCAATAGGCACAATACCACTAAATACCAATGAACTAAACCCAGCTACT
Source organism: Arcobacteraceae bacterium (assembly GCA_029935705.1). Taxonomy (GTDB): domain Bacteria; phylum Campylobacterota; class Campylobacteria; order Campylobacterales; family Arcobacteraceae; genus B24-G6. The sequence goes on along the minus strand of JAOZJU010000017.1, from coordinate 15,705 downwards.
GTTGTAATAACAACAAAAAATGAAGGCTTCGCCATACTCTTTAATGTATCAAAGATCAACCACTTTTGAGTATGAGTGGGATATTTACCCAACAGTTCGTTGTATTTAACTATAAGATGCACCACAAGAGATATATTCATAATCAACTGCAAAGATATAAAGTTTGATGATACTACAGTAATATCAAGTTGCAAAAGAACCAATATAGCACTAGTGATGACTATTGAAACAAAACTGATAGTAAGTGGTATCAATACCCATCTTATTTTTCTAAAAATCAAATACAAAGTTCCTACAAGTAGCAATATAATAACGATACCAAACACTATAAGGTCATTTTTGACAAATGTTATCAAATCATCTGCTATCATATTGACTCCACCCAAATGAAGCTCACCACTATTTTTATAATTTTTTAATATTTCTCGAATCTTTAATATATTTTTGTGGTTTTCATCTTTTAGATTGTTTAAATAACTTTTCTTTGTTTGATTGTCTGCTTTTGTCCAGATATTGTCTGGCTTGAGATTGACTACAATTGCTGTTGTCGTAAAATCCTCACTTACAAGTGCTTTTTTATACAAAGGGGAGGTTAAAAACTCTTTTTTGACCAAATCTTTGTCAATATCATGTGTTTGTATAGTTGGGATATCATCAAGTAGGTCTTTTATTGGGCGAATTGGCGATTGAAGTAAAGGGACATTTAGTATAGATGTGATTGACTTGACTTTGTCAATTGCTTTTAACTCTTTGCTTAAAAGTGCTATCGTATCCAAACTTTTTTTATCGAGAAGTTTGCCATTTGGTTTAAATGTAATAACCAAAATAGAACTATTTTCATATCTTTTTTTAACCTCTCTGGTTAGTTTCAAATCAGCATCATCTTCCAACAAAAGAGAATCAGCACTAGCATCTATCTCTAACTTAGTTGAGTAGTTAAATACCATCACCATCACTACTAACATCGTAGCAAATATGATTTTAGGGTATTTTAAAATAAAATTTTTAAAAAAAACTTCAAACATATATCAAAAGACCACTTATCTATTTTTCTCTCATTTTATCCATGAGATTGTTTACTGCACCTCTATTTAGTATCGAATTAAATTGAGCTCTGTCTGATTTGATTATGCTTACACCTTTTATCAATACATCATAGATAAGCCAACTATTTTTTGCAGGCTTTTCTATATTGCCATCTTTGTCTTTATTTTGTTTATAAAATTTAAAATCAACATCAAAAGAGTTGTTTTTGTTGTCTTGTACTACTGTATACATCACTATTTTTGTAGGTTTGGTTTGTTTGATGAAGTTTATCTTGACTTTTGAGTTTGAAAAACTATCTATCTTGCTTGAATATGATTGTTGCATCTTTGTTTTATACAACAAAACAAACTCATCTTGTTGGTCATGTGTTAATTTACCCCAGTTTCTGCCCAAACTTAATTTTGCCATCAGTTCAAAATCAAACATCTTATCAGAACTATCTATCACTTTTTTGTATTTTTCTTTATCGCTTAAACTTTTATCGTTTAATATCTTTAAAGATTTGTTAAATATGCCTAAAAATTCCTCTTCAACCACTTGTTTATCGTCTGCTACTGCTACACTACTGACTAACAAAACTGTTGTTATCAATAAAAATTTTATCCATCTGCTTATTTTCATATTTTATCCTTTTTTATTTTTGTATCTCATTGTATCTAAATTGTTCATAAATGTTCCTTAAGTAAGGAAACAGATCGTATGAATCTTGTTTTAGTAGATAATACTCTTTAAGTTTTTTTGGCGAGTTGTTTATCTCCTCAAAGACTCTTAAGCCCATATAATCTTCTGTATTGTATACCAAATCATACTGTGGATTAAGTGGATCAGCATAATAATCCACATATACACCTACTACATCTCTCATATTTGATGGCCCTAAAATCGGTAAAACTATATGACAACCAGCTGGCACACCATAATAACCCAAAGTTTGCCCAAAATCCTCTTTGTGGGATTTTAGATTAAAATAGCTTTGAGCAGGAGTAAATAGACCAAGCAAACCTACAGTGCTGTTGATTAGAAAAACACCAGTCTCTTCTATAGTGTTTTTAAATTTCAATTGTAGTAGGTTGTTTATTGCTCTTACAGGGTATCTTATGTTGTAAAAAAAGTTACCAACACTATCTCTTATGCCTTCATTTGTGATATTTTTATAACCATCTGATAAAGGAGTCATAAAATTGAGATAAAAGCTATCGTTAAACGATGTAATAGCTCTGTTGTATTGATCGAGAGATGGACATTTGTCAGCTTCTTTGTTTGTGCCATTTTCATCGTATTGATCTTCATATTCATCGTCAAACTCTGACATAAATTGATCTTCAGTTGTGTTTGTGGTTGTGGTGTTTTGCTCTTTTAATAGTTCAGTTGTGTTTGTAGTTGTGGTGTTTTGCTCTTTTAATAGTTCAGTTTTACTCTCATATTGTTTCGTTGCACAACCAGTAAAAAAAATAAAAACAATCAAAAAGGATAAACTATATCTCATAATCCACCACTTTTGATAAAATATCTAACGATTTTAAATAATCCACCACTTTTTTATGCTCTATATCTACTTCATAGCAGTGAAAATCTTTTTTATTCTCAAACGATGTAATCATAGATATATCGTATGCTCTTTGCTCTTTGGAGAAGTTTATACCTACTTCAAGAGACTTGACATATGGTATAGCATCAAGAGTCTTAAGCTTGTGTGCTACTGTTTGTAGCATCGTTTTATTGTTTGATGGCAGTTTGAAAAAAACAATATGTTTTATCATACAACTTATTTAATCTTCATAACAGCTTTCTACTATACTGTTTCGAACAGATGGGTCATCTTCGTATCCCATCTTTGCTGCTACTTTTTTGATTTTGCTTTTAAGCAAATCAAGCTTCCAGTTATGCAACTTTGCAAACTTTATAATCTCCTCTTCTCTTTCATACTCATTGCAAAATATATATATTCGTTTGACAAATGGTTTTGGTATTTGGATAGCTATAAGGTCAAAGTAGTTCTCTTTACAAGTTTTAGAGCAAAAAGCTTTACTCATAGATATTTTTTTCTTACAAAATGGACAAAATGACATTTTTTTTCCTTTTTGTATATTATACCCAAATTTTAAGAAAATGTCAAGTATATTTACACCAAATTTTAAAATTGTTCAAAAACAATACTCATAGATATATTTTCATCTGTTTTTTTCCAGTTTAAAACAATCTTATCGTTTATCGTTAGATTTAGGTCTTTTTTCTCTATCTCAATTAGATTATACTCAGCCCAGTTATTTTTGATAGGTATATTTTGATACAGTTGTGTATCTTTTTTGACAATTTGTGTATGAAAACTATTTTTATTGTTGATTGTTAAACTATAGTTTGTGCTATTTTTATCGACAGCATAAAAGCCAACTATAAAATGAAACATATCATCATCCCATTTTCGTTTGGTTTGATTCAAATATGTTACAATAACAAATGCTTTTACATTTTTTTCATTGTCTATCATATCGCTTTTTTTTGTGTATTGAATAGGATTTTGATAATCTTTTGTAGAATCAAAAACATAGTCAATAACAGCACCTCCACCGATGCATCCACTTAAAATAAACAATAAAAAAGTCAAATATATATATCTCATAGGGCATATTATATAATATTTAGATAAAATAAGCCTATGAAAAAAATTTACAAACAAAAAGCTGTAGCATTTACAGGGGTTTCAAATAGTGGCAAAACTACAACAATAGTCAAATTGGCAAATATATTACAAGACAAAAACAACAAAGTTGTCATCATCAAACATGATCCAAAAGACAAAGCAGTATTTGACAAAGAGGGCAAAGATAGTTTCAAATTTTCGCAAACAAAAGCAGATGTGGTCATCACAAGCCCTCTTAGGACAACGATATTTAAAAATTCACACTCAACTATAGATGAGATAATATCAGCAGTTACTCCTTTTGACTATCTGTTAGTAGAGGGTCTAAAAACAGTCGATTTACCAAGGATATGTATATGTAGGCAAAAGATAGATAAAAACTATTTTGAAGTTAGTGATACTTTGTGTATAGATGACACTATTGACAAAACTTTGTTGCCAAAAGATATCAATATATTGGATCTTAATGACACTGATGAGATATTGTCATGGATAGATATAAATGCAAAGGAGGTAAGATATGTATAAAGATATAGAAGATATCATAAACAGTATAAAAGATTCATCGATAACGATAAAAGATATTATAAATGAAGCCGATACAGCAAAAAGTAGCTCAACAAACAGCACAGGCGATATACAGTTAAAACTTGATATTAGGTGCGATGAGATAATTGAAAAAAACTTTAGCAAACTATCTTGTATCAAACAAATAGTCAGTGAAGAGCAAGAGAACATAGTAAAGATAAATACAAATGGCAACTATCTTATAGCTTATGACCCACTTGATGGCAGTAGCTTAGTAGATGTAAATCTATCTGTGGGTTCAATATATGGTATATATGAAGATAGTTTTAGTGGCAAAAATATCATAGCATCTATATATGTAGTGTTTGGTCCAAGAGTTGAGATGGTCATAGCATATAAAAATACTCTTAAGATGTATAGGCTTTTAAATGGTGATTTTAAATATGTTCAAGATATCAAGTTAAACCAAAAAGGCAATCTTATGGCTCCTGGTTCTACTCAAGCTATGTGGTTTGATTTTCACAAAAAGATGATAGATGATTTTTTCAAAGATGGATACAGATTAAGATATAGTGGTGGTATGGTGCCAGATTTGCATCAAATACTACTAAAATCTGGGGGGCTTTTTTCATATCCAGCGACAAAAGATTTATCAAAAGGCAAACTAAGACAACTTTTTGAAGTATTTCCATATGCACTTATATTTAAAATAGCAGGTGGAGGTGCGATTGATGGCAAAAACAATCTTTTGGATATAACCACTACGCATATACACGACACTACTGCTTGCTTTTTTGGAAGCAACTATGAGATAGATATAGTCAAAAAGGTCTACAAAGATGAAAGATAACCCAAAAAATATGGAAAATAAGTTTGAGTTAGAACTTCAAGAAAAAAGCGAGATATTAGTAAAGTGCCAACAAAATAAAGCCACAGATACATGTAGTTGTTGTGATGAGTTTATAGGTTGCAAAACAAGAAAAGAGTATGTATCAGCAGTATATAGCTCTATGAACCATGGCGACACTGGCGGTTTTGAGTTTTAAATAGTCTTAAAAATGTTTGATTTTTAGTTTAGAGTTTAACATATATGCGATAATCACCATAAGAAACAACACTATATACTGATTTGGTAGATTAAACAAAGTTGGTATCAAACCAAAATACCATACAAGATATATAATCCAAAGTAGTATAGCCCCAAGAGGAGTAGGAATACCTACAAAATATCCAGCTACTTCACCCTCATTTGAGTTTAAATTAAACGATATCAATCGTCTTAATGCTGATATTATATAATACAAAAACACAGCAAATACAACAGAACTTTCCAATACAAGCTCATTGCCATCTATAATAGCAAAATATATAAACATACAAGGCACTAAGACAAATGATAAAAAATCAGCATAACTATCAAGTTGAATACCAAAATTTGATGATAGATTATATTTTCTTGCTATTTTACCATCAAGTATATCAAAAACTCCACCAGCCCAAGCAAACAAAACAGCTGCCACAAACTCGCCGTGAGTTATGTAGTATATAGCCATCAACCCTGAAGCTATATTGAAAAATGTAGCAAGGTTTGCTAAGTTAAAATGGTTTGATTTGTCAAATAATATATTCATATTTTTCCCTCTTTTTGTTTTAGACTATTATATCAAAGTAAGCTTATGGTATAATATGATATGATTACCAAAAACTCAATTGAAAATTTAAAAAACAACATAGATATAGTTGATACTATATCATCATATATCCAACTAAACAAATCAGGGACCAACTACAAAGCTTGTTGTCCATTTCACGATGAACAAACTCCAAGTTTCGTTGTAAGTCCAGCCAAACAGATATACCACTGTTTTGGGTGTGGTGTAGGTGGAGATAGTATCAAATTTGTTATGGAGATAGAGAAACTCAACTACCCAGAAGCTTTGGAAAAATTAGCATCGTCAAACAACATAGCTCTTGAGTATGAAGACAAAAACTATAAAATACAAGATATCTCTATGATAGACAAACTAAATGATTTTTATATCAAACAGCTAGATACAAACGATATGGTGATCTCATATCTCAAACAAAGAGGTTTGTCAAACTCCACAATAGAGACCTTTAAAGTTGGATATGCCAGCAGTTCAAACGATACGATAAATTTTCTTAAAACAAATATGTTAAACTTGAGCGATGCTAAAGAGTTTGGTCTTATAGATAGTGGTGAAAATGGACTATATGCTAGATTTATCCATAGAGTTACATTTCCTATCTATACAACAAATGGCAAAATATGTGGTTTTGGTGGTAGAACGATTACAGACAATAAAGCAAAATACATAAACTCACCTCAATCAAAAATCTTCAACAAATCAAGACTTCTATATGGTTATCATATAGCATCAAAATATATCTACAAACAAAAACAGATAATCATAACAGAGGGATATCTTGATGTGCTTATGCTTCATCAAGCTGGATTTACAAACTGTGTAGCATCTTTAGGCACTGCTCTTACAAAAGAACATTTGCCTCTTTTGTCTCGTGGTGAGCCTGAAGTTATATTAGCATACGATGGCGACAAAGCTGGATTGGTCGCTGCTAAAAAAGCATCTATTATGTTAAGTTATGCAAATTTTGATGGTGGAGTTGTGATATTTGATGACGGCATAGACCCTGCTGATATGGTAAAAAACTCAAAAATAGATGAGTTAAACCATATGTTAAAAAATAAAATCAGTTTTGTAAAGTTTGTGATAAATATGATAGTTTTGGATTTTGATCTATCAAATCCAGTCCAAAAAAGAGAAGCACTAACAGAGATTCAGTCATATCTAAACGGTTTAAATAGTTTAATACAAGATGAATACAAAAGTTATATCTCACAAAAATTAAACATAGACCAAAAACATATAAATATCAAAACAACTCATCGCAAAAGAGAACACAACACAAATATAGGTTCCCAAGATTTAGCAGAACTTTGTATCATCAAAACTGCCTTAAACGATGAGTTTATGCTTGACAAAATTTTAAATCTGCTTCATAGTGATATGTTTGTATATCATAAGCAGGAGTTTGATATGCTAACTACACAAAAAGATAATCATATGCTTTTGGGCATATTGTTAAGAGATGAGTTAAAACCGCTAAACCAAGAAGAACTTGACTACCAAATAGATATGATGATATATGGTTATTATCAAAGAGAGTTACAAACAATCAAAAACAATCCAAACTTAAATTTCCAACAAAAAGCAAAAAAACTCAAAGATATCCAAGAAAATATCAAACAGATAAAATCAAATCTATTGTAGACTAAAAAATAGATAGCTTTTTTTATCTTATTTGGATACAATAAGGCAACAACACAATATAAGACCAAAGGACTTTTTTGCAAAAACATATTAGAAACTTCTCAATCATAGCTCACATAGACCACGGCAAATCAACCTTAGCAGATAGGATTATCCAAGAGTGTAAAGCGGTAGAGGATAGACAATTAACTGCCCAAATGATGGATACTATGGATATAGAACAAGAACGAGGTATCACTATAAAAGCCCAAAGTGTGAGATTGAAATACACCAAAGATGGCATAGAGTATATCTTGAACCTTATAGATACTCCAGGACATGTGGATTTTAGCTATGAGGTTAGTCGTAGCTTAGCTTCAAGTGAGGGAGCTATACTCATAATAGACAGCACCCAAGGAGTCCAAGCACAAACAATTGCAAATGTATATATAGCATTTGACAACGACCTTACTCTTATGCCAGTAGTAAACAAAATAGATCTGCCATCTGCTGACCCTATGCGAGTGCTTGAAGAGGCAGAACATGCCATAGGTTTAGACTGCACCAAACACAATCTCATATCTGCAAAAACTGGTGTAGGAGTTAGACAACTTATAGAGGATATCATAGATACTATTCCACCGCCAAGTGGAGATGAGAACAAACCTACAAAAGCTTTGATATATGACAGCTGGTTTGACAACTATCTTGGTGCTTTAGCTTTAGTTCGAGTATATGATGGAACTATCAAAAAAAACCAAACAATCAAAATAGTAAACTCAAAGATAGAACACAAAGTTCTTGATCTGCTATATCCACATCCACTTAAAAACACAACCACTCCTGAGATAAAAACAGGCGAGATAGGAGTAGTAGTACTAGGACTTAAAACTACTCAAAGTATCGCAGTAGGAGATACAATAACAGATGCAAAAAACCCTACAAGTGATAGTATCCATGCATTTAAACCAGCTAAACCATTTGTATTTGCTGGTATATATCCTGTCGATACAGACAAATTTGAAGATCTAAGAGAAGCTTTAAACAAACTTCAGTTAAATGACAGCTCAATATCATTTGAACCAGAAAGTTCAACAGCATTAGGTAGTGGATTTCGCACAGGATTTTTAGGTATGCTTCATATGGAAGTAGTCAAAGAGAGACTTGAGCGAGAGTTTGACCTTGACCTTATAGCTACTGCCCCAACAGTTGTATATAAAGTGCTTCAAACCAATGGTGTGGAGATATTTGTAGAAAATCCATCGCAACTACCTACTCCTAGCAAGATAGATAAGATATTTGAACCATATGTTAAAGCTACCATACTGGTTCCAGATCAGTTTTTAGGCAATATCATCAAACTGCTAAACGACAAAAGAGGGATCCAAACAAAGATGGACTACATAAACGACAGAGTGCTTTTAGAGTATGAAATACCTATGAATGAGATAATTATGGACTTTTATGACAAACTCAAATCCACCACTAAAGGTTATGCTAGTTTTGATTATGAGATAATCGAGTTTCGTGTAGGACAGCTAAAAAGGCTTGATGTGCTTGTAGCCAAAGAGAGTGTAGATGCTTTAAGTATAATAGTGCCTGAGACCAAAGCATTGGCTCGTGGTAGGCAGTTTGTCAAACAACTCAAAGAGCTAATCCCACGACAACTTTTTGAAGTAGCGATACAAGCTTCACTTGGTGGTGAGGTGATTGCCAGAGAGACAGTCAAATCAACGGGCAAAAATGTGACGGCTAAATGTTATGGTGGAGATATATCAAGAAAAAGAAAACTACTTGAGAAACAAAAAGCAGGCAAAAAAAGAATGAAAGCTATAGGCAAAGTAAATGTCCCACAAGAGGCATTTATGGCAGTTTTGAAGTTAGACTAAGGGATATTATGAACGAATATGTAGCAAAAGATATTGAGAAAAGATGGCAAAACTATTGGCAAGAGAACAACAGTTTTGAACCAGAAGATGAAAAAACAACAAAAAAACCAAAAAAATATATCTTAAGTATGTTTCCATACCCAAGTGGAAAGATACATATGGGTCATGTGCGAAACTACTGTATAGGTGATATATATGCTAGATATTATAGAAAAAATGGGTTCAATGTTTTACACCCAATTGGGTGGGATAGTTTCGGTATGCCTGCTGAAAATGCTGCTATCAAACACAACTTGCATCCAAAAGTTTGGACTTATGAAAATATATCATATATGTCAAATGAGTTAAAATCACTCGGTCTCTCTTTTTCAACCAAAAGAGAGTTTGCTACGAGTGACAAACTATATACCAAATGGGAACAAGAGATTATCATAAAGATGTTTCAAAAAGGGATATTGTATAAAAAACAAACAACTGTAAACTGGTGTAGTGATTGCCAAACAGTATTATCAAACGAACAAGTAGAAGATGGCAAGTGCTGGAGATGTGGTTTTACAGTATCACAAAAAGATATGCCAGGATACTACATAGCTATCACCAAATATACAAAAAATCTGCTTGATGATTTAGAAAAACTAAAAGAAAAATGGCCAAAACAGGTAATCACTATGCAAAAAAACTGGATAGGCGAGAGTTTTGGTCTTGAGTTTGATCTAAAATTTGACAAAAAAAGTTTAGATAGATTAAATAACAACTTTAAACAATTTTCAGTATTTACTACAAGAGCAGATACGATATTTGGTATGACCTATTGTGCTATTGCATTAGAGCACAAAATAGTTAAATATCTATGTGACAATAACCTACTTGACAAAAAGACGATAACCAACATAGAAAACCAAAAAAATATATCTTTAAAAGATAGAGAGACAAATGAGAAAGTTGGTTTTGATTTGGGTCTAAATATCTTACACCCTATAACAAACAAACCAATACCAGTGTGGGTTGCAAATTTTGTATTGGTATCTTATGGTGGCGGAGCTGTTATGTGTGTTCCAGCTCACGATCAGAGGGATTTTGAGTTTGCTAGCAAATACTCTTTGCCTATTGTCAAAATCATACAAAACGATGAAAACAAAAAAGCATATACAGCAGATGGCAAACTTATAAACAGTGGCGATTTTACAGGTCAAGATAACAAAGATGCAAGAGAGAATATAATCAATTTTTTTGTTCAAAACCAATTAGGCAAAAAAACCACAAACTACAAATTAAGAGATTGGGGAGTATCAAGACAAAGATACTGGGGTTCACCGCTTCCATTTGTATTGTGCGACAACTGCGGATTGTTACCACAAACTACATTGCCAGTAACTTTGCCAGATGATATAGATATAACAGGCGAGGGAAATCCACTATCAAACCACCCTACTTGGAAAAACACTATATGTCCAAAATGTGGCAACAAAGCTACAAAAGAGACAGATACTATGGATACTTTTGTGCAGTCATCTTGGTATTTTTTAAGGTTTGCTACAAACCCAGACAACTGGAACGATGAAGCGATATCAAAAACACAAAGTAGCTATTGGATGAATGTAGATCATTATATAGGTGGTATCGAACATGCTATTTTGCATCTTTTGTATGCTAGGTTTTTTACTAAAGTATTAAACGAATTAGGATATACTAACTCTAGTGAACCATTTGACAAACTTCTTACACAAGGTATGGTGCTAAAAGATGGTTTTAAGATGAGCAAATCAAAAGGCAATGTTGTAGACCCACAAAATATCATAGACAAATATGGAGCAGATACAGCAAGACTTTTTATGATGTTTGCCGCACCACCCACTAAAGAACTTGAGTGGAACGATAGTGCTGTTGAGGGTAGTTTTAGATTTATCAAAAGATTTTACAGTATAAGTTTTGAGTGCCAAAATATAAGTTTAGATGAGATAGATATGATAGAGCAAAACAAACTTACAGCCGATGAAAAATATGCGAGAGAAAAAGTTTATGAACTACTGATCAAACAAAAAGATGTGATGAACAAAACATATGCTTTTAATACAATCGTAGCAGCCGCCATGGAAGCTATCAATGCCCTTAAAAAGCAAAACAATATTACGATATTTAGTGAAGCATATTATATACTTACAGATGTTTTAGAACCTATCATTCCACACTGTTGTTGGCAGATAGCCGATAGGTTATATGATAGGAAAAATTTTGTCCACAAAGTTACGATCAAAGATGACATTTTTGCAAAAACTACCATCGATATGCCTATAACTATAAATGGTAAAAAACGAACAACAATATCAGTAGATATAAATCTACCAAAAGACAAATTGCTTGAAATCACCAAACAAAACGAAACAGTGCAAAAATGGATAAAAGACAAACAACTAATCAAAGAGATAGTAGTACCAAACAAACTTATAAATCTCGTAGTCAAAGGTTAGTTGTGAGATATTTGTTGCTATTATCCATATTGTTATTTACAGCTTGTGGTTACAAACCAGCAAATAGTTTTGCCAAGCAAGAGATAGGAGAAAAAGTTTATGTATCATCTGTCATAAACAAACAAGATGTCATAAACAGTGTTCTCATCAAAGATATCTTAAATCAACTAATCCTTGCAAAAATAGGCTCAAAAATAGTTTATGATAAAAAAATAGCAAATACTATTATGAATATCAAGTTAGATAGTGTAGATATCTCTCAAATCCAATACGACAGACAAGGTTTTGTGCGAGTCTATAGAACTGCAGTTACTATAAAAGTTGATTATCAAAAAGATGACAAAACCAATATCATCTTAGTGAGTGATTTTTATGACTTTTCAGTCCATAGCGATGCTATCATCTCAAATAGCAAAAAAGAACAAGCGGTCAAAACAGCTACATCTAAAGCGATAGAAGAGTTATTTTCTAAAATAGCAGTTCAAAGTGTCAAATAGTTTAGAACTATTTTTATCCAAAAAGCCTCTATATTATGAAAAAATTGATTATAAATTTTTTCCATATATCTATCAAAAATATAAAAACAGTTGGATATTGTATGGAAAAGTTATACACATAATTGGCACAAACGGCAAGGGAACCACTGGCAAGACATTGTCAACCTATCTTACAAATATGGGTTATAAAGTTGGACATTATAGCTCACCAGAGTTTTTAAGATACGATGATATATGGACTATAAACGATAAGTTTATAGAAAAAAATCAACTAAATCAAACCCACGATATACTACAAAACATATTGTCAAGTGACGAATTAGAAAAGATAAGTAGGTTTGAATACACAACTTTGATGGCATTTAAACTATTTGAAAATCTTGATTTTATAATTCTTGAAGCTGGATTAGGCGGAGAAAAAGATGCTACAAACATACCAAACAAAAGTTTATCGGTGGTCACTACTATTGGTTTAGACCATCAAGAGTTTTTAGGAGATACCATAAAAGATATAGCCACAACCAAACTAAACTCTATAAACAACCCTATGGTTATGGGGTTTCAAGAGAACAAAGAGCTCAAACAGATATGCAAACAAATTCTAAAATCAAAAAATATCAAACTAAATCTATATGACGATATCTTAACTGTTGATGAATTTAACAAGATAAAAAACTTTTATTCAAACTATCCTGATTTTTTGATACGAAATATAGCTTTAGCGATCTGTGTCATAAAGATATTGGGATTTAAGATAGATATCTCGCACCTATCTAACCTCAAGTTTAAAGGCAGGTTTGAAAAAATTGCTCCAAATATCATAGTCGATGTAGGACACAATGAGTTGTCTGCTAAAAATATTGTCAAAAATATCAAAAAAGATACGATTGTTATATTTAACTGTTTTAAAAATAAAAATTACCAGAAAATTTTGGATATATTATCTACTAAAGTTAACACTATATATCTTATCGATACAAAAGATAAAAGAGTGTTTGAAACAGATGATCTAAAAGAGAAAATCAAAGGGTTTGATATCAAGATGTTTGAGAAAAATTTTCAAATTGACAAAGATAAAAATTATCTTGTATATGGTTCGTTTGTAGTAGTGAAAACTTTTTTAAAATGGTGGCGACCCCAAAAGGATTTGAACCTTTGTCTTTAGGATGAAATCCTAATGTCCTTGGCCACTAGACGACAGGGTCAAGGATATTTTATCATATTATACTTAAGCATACCTCTACAAGATCAATATCATATATACAAGCACTCTTTTTAATGCAAAAAATGTCTTGTATTGGTAAAATATAGTGCGATATTGTATTCATCTACTGCTTTTATTATCTCATCATCTCTTATGCTTCCGCCTGGTTGGATTATAGACTTGACACCTACTAAATTTGCTTCATCTATACTGTCACGAAAAGGAAAAAATGCCTCACTCGCCATAGATGAACCAATCAAGCTGATATTTTGTTTTTTTGCTTTATTTGTCGCTGCTATTGCTGCATCTACTCTACTTGTCATACCCATCCCAATAGCTACCAATACCCCGTCTTTGACATATGTCACACAGTTTGATTTGGTCAAAGATGCCAATATATATGCTATTGTCATATCGCTAATTTGTTGTGGTGTTGCTTTTTGTTTTGATTTTTTTATGCTGTTTATTATCTCATTTTGTTTTATATTGTCTTTGGTTTGATATACAAATCCACCTTCAATATTCTTAAAACTATACAAATCATCTGAAGCTTTCAATCTATTGCTATTTTGTGAAAAAAGTTTTATTTTTGCTTTTTTGTTTAATATATCTATAGCCTCTTTTGTAAAATCTCCTGCTATGACCACTTCAAAAAATATCTCACTTAGTTTAGATGCCAAAACACCATCTACTATGCCATTGACTGCTACAACACCCCCAAAAGCACTCAAAGGATCACATATAAGTGCTTTGTCATAGCTATCCACAAGAGAACTACCAAGTGCAAAACCACAAGGATTGCCATGCTTGACAATAGCTACAGCATCTTTATCCTTAAAAGATGAGACAATCAGCACGGCACTACTTATATCTGCCATATTGTTAAAACTAGGCTCACCTTTTAAACTCTTAAAATTTTTTGTCCAATAGTTTTCAAACTGATACAATGCCCCTTTTTGATGTGGGTTTTCACCATATCTTGTATCAAAAAGTTTATCTCCTACTATAAACTTCTTTTGACCAAAACTATCACAAAATCTTTTATTCATATAGTTGGCTATCATAGCATCGTATGAAGCTGTATGTTCAAAAGCTTTTATCATCATATTTTCTCTAAACTCTATGCTGTTTTGATTTGATTTGATATATGTGATAGTTTTTTTATAATCCCTCTTGTCTGTTATGACTATCACATCTTTAAAGTTTTTTGCTGAACTTCGTATCATAGCTGGTCCACCTATGTCTATATTTTCAATAATTGTATCAAAATCATCTGTATCCTCAATCGTCTCTTTAAATGGATAGAGATTTACACATACTATATCTATAGGTTTTATGCCCAACTTTTCTGCTTCATTTGAGTGGTTTTTATCTTCTCTTTTATACAATATACCACCATGTATATTTGGATGCAAAGTTTTTACTCTACCATCAAAACACTCGTGAAATTTTGTAATCTCATCTACTTTTAGCACTTTTAAACCATTTGAAAGCAACAAACTATATGTTCCACCTGTTGATATTATCTCATAACCACAAGATACTAAATCTTTTGCAAACTCTACTATACCCTCTTTGTCACTTACACTTATCAATGCTCTCATATGTTATCTATCCTTTGTGATTTAAACTTATTTATATTATTTTAACATATTAAACTTAAGGGCACTGTGCAAGATATGACAAATATATGTAAAATAAAATATGTGCTTTAGAGCCAACTTGTTTTATATGCCTAAAATATCTGCTTTTATCATCAAGCCAAAAGAAAACCTATAACAAATATGACTTCACAAACCTCAAACTTGTTTGAGGCAAATATCTATACACCAAACAACCCTACGGGGTTGTTTGGTGTTCGTCCGCTAAACTAAACATTTAAAAATATCTTGATTTTGGATAATAATTTACGGAAAAGGTGTCAAACTGTTTAAGCAATACAACAATATTTTGATATTGTTGTATTGTGAGTTTTTGACACCAGTAAATTATTATTTAAAATCAAGAGAAATATTTTTAACGGTTTAGAAGTTTTTTCACAGAAACTTTTTCGCTGAAGCGAAAATCGCCACGGCTAGTTTTGTTTCTTTTTATAAAAAAAGAAAAGAGGTATAGGTTTTGTTTCATACTGGTTTTTC
>JAOZJU010000046.1 GCA_029935705.1 Arcobacteraceae bacterium | reverse complement strand
TGTTGCACTGGTGACATATCTGTTCCAGCTACTAAACTTCCATTTGGTCCATCTGGGACTCGTGCTTGTTTGTTGATGATGATTGACTTACCATCTGGTCCTACAACACTATATGTCACTTGACATCCAGGCATGATAGGTGTCACTAAGTTCTCGCCATTTATACCAAGGATAGGATCTTCCCATCTTAAGTAGCTTCGAGTTTCACTTGCTTTTCCCATCTGTTTTTTGCCTTTAGTTCCCAACACAGATTCGCTGGTTTCACCATTTTTGAAGTTGGTTGAACCACTTGCTATCCAGTCCATACTTGTTTTACCAGGACTATAATCAACTTTTATATGACAACCATAACATTGTGGTGCCCAGTCGCTATGACAAGCATAGCACTCCATATTGTCCATATGTTCTTGAATTGTATTCATAGATGCTTTTGCTTCTTTTGAAGTCCATTTGTCATCATCTGCTATTTGTTTAAGTAGTGGTACCATAAGGTCTTTGCCACTTGATAAGTGAGCTATTACTTTGTTGCTACCTTTTTTCTTGACCACATTGCCCAATGGATTTCCACGAGTTGATAGTAAATACCCATCTTGAACTGGATACTCATAACCTTGTTTCATCCAAGCTGGTAGAGTTTTTGCTAAACCTCTTTTACCTTCAGGTAGATCAATTCCAAACTTTTCACCAACACCTATTTTTAGTTCCCACGGATATTTTTTGTTTGTTCCGTGACAATCTTGACACTCTATCTCTACTTGACCCAAAGTTGTGCCAAACAAAGTTCCATCGCCGTGCATATCTATAGATGTATGACAATCTTGACAAGTCATACCAGCTTCAAAGTGAAGATCTTCTTTGATATGTTTGTATTTTTTGCCGTGGTGTTTAGATTGAGATTTACCACCATCTGTTAGCGGGCTTCCGTATGGCTGTTCCATAAGTCCTACATAGCTTACACCAATTCTTTTTCCTCTGTTGTGACAAGAGTTACAAGTCTCTGGATGAATACCACTAAACTCAGCTCCACTTGGAGTTCGCACCTTTTGGTCTCTGGTAGCTTGTATAGTGTGCACAAGCATATGACCATGTTCTGTTTTGTCTATAGTTTTATCTTTTCCTTCATATATACCTTCATTTGCATATGGAATATGACAAGCACTACATCCCATACCTCGCCAGTCGCCTCGACCTTTTCTGCCTCTGACACCTATATGGCATCTTTGACAATCTGATCTTTGGTAAGTGATACTAGCTTGATAACCAATTCGTTTGTCAAATGCTTTTTTGCTTTCACCTTTTTTTCTTTTGAGGTCTTTTGGACCTTTTGGTGGAAGTGGCAGTTGTTTGAGTTTTGTAGGAAACTGGTCTGGATATTTATCCATCAGTGCTACCATATACTCTTTGTATGTTTTAGTTCCCCATGCTGGAGTTTTTCCATCTTTGTCCTCTATATCATAGTTTGCAAACTTCACCTTTTTTGTAGCATCGCTTCCCCATGAGTGTAGATTGCCTTGTATCTTTCCAGCTTCTGTTGCCATGAGTGACTTTTTAGTATTTGCTACTGTGTCAGCATGACAAAGACCACAAGTTTTGTCCGCTATCCAGATACTTCCTGGATCTCGCACAAATGAAGATAAACCACCTGGGTGATTTAAAGCACCTTTGTGAGCATCTTTTACGGTTCCTTTTTTTGGATTACCACCATGACATACGGTACATCCTCCACTATCTCCTACAGCTTGCCCCAAGGCAACTATTTGTGTCATCATATCTGATTTTTTGTCTCTTATGCTCTCTATGCCGTTGTGACATTTGACACAACTATCTCCACCTTTGACGGCTTTCATAGTGCTTGCGCCTTTTTTGTGCATAGCTGAAAAAGATGTTGTAGATACCAACATCAACATAACAATCATCGCTATCTTTAGATAACCATCTCTTTGTTTTTTCATAGCTTTCTCCTTTTTTTCGGTCATGCTTTTGACCATGTTGAAATTATAACAAATCAAAGTGCTTTTAAAGTGCCAATATTGATAAATCTTAAAAATTTTTTTATACAAGCAAATCTCTAAGCCAATTTGGATACAATATCATATGAATATAAACAAAAATAGCACGATAAAAAACCAAATTTTAACCTATATCAAACAAAAAGCACTCATAATAGATGGTGCCATGGGTACCATGCTTCAAAATGCAGATATTAAACAAAAAAGCTGGATATACAAAAACAAAAACTGCGAAGGGTGTAATGAACTTTTGAACTTAACAGCACCAAAAATAGTGCAAGATATTCACGACCTATATATAAAAGCAGGTGCAAACCTCATCAAAACAAACACTTTTGGTGCGATGAGTTGGGTGCTTGATGATTATGATATGGCTGACAAAGCTTACGATATAGCTTATGCTGGAGCTAAAATAGCAAAAGATTTGTGTCTAAAATATGATAGAAAAAACGACAAAAAATATCTATTGGGCTCTATAGGTCCTGGTACCAAACTACCATCTTTGGGGCATATAAGTTACGATGAGATGTATAAGGGATACAAAACAGTAGCACAAGGACTAAAAGATGGTGGAGTTGATATATTTTTGCTTGAAACTTGTCAAGATCCTTTACAGATAAAAGCAGCTATTCATGCTTTAAATGATACAGACCCAAATATCCCTGTGATGGTATCAGTAACTATTGAGCTATCAGGCTCTATGCTAATAGGAACTGATACTAAAACTATAGCTACCATACTTGAGCCATTTGACATACTCTCACTTGGTTTTAACTGTGGCACTGGACCATATGAGATAAAACAACACATAAAAGATTTGGCTCTTTGGTCATCTTTGCCTATATCAATCCATGCAAATGCTGGCTTGCCTGAAAATATAGGTGGAGTATCTGTCTATCCTATGGACAAAAATGAGTTTGCCAATATACAAAAAGAGTTTTTACAATATGATGGTGTGGCATTTTTGGGTGGGTGCTGTGGTACCACTCCTTCACACATAGAAGTTTTAGCAAAAGCTATCAAAGATACAAAACCAAAACCTGCTAAAATAGTAGATACAAATATGGTAGCATCACTGTTTATGACAAAAGAGTTAAAACCTGCTAATAGTTATCTAAAAATAGGCGAAAGAAGCAATGCAACTGGAAGCAAGGCTTTTAAAGATATACTAAAAAATGAAGATTTTGATGGTACTTTGACTATAGCCCAACAACAAACAAGAGACAAAGCTGATGTTCTTGATGTGAGTGTAGGTTTTGCAGGTAGAGATGAGACAAAAGATATGGAAAAAATCATATCATTGTACAACCAAAAGATACCTTTGCCTCTTATGCCTGACTCTACTCAACTATCTGCTTTGGAGGTTTCGCTCAAACTAATAGGCGGAAAACCTATCTTAAACTCTGTCAATTTTGAAGATGGTGAAGAGAGGTTTGATAAGATATCTATCTTGGCAAAACGGTTTGGCTGTGCATTGGTGTGTTTAACTATCGATGAAATCTCTATGGCGAAAACAACCAAAAGAAAATTAGAAATAGCTACAAGGATATATGAAAGAGCTACAAAACTTCACGGTATCGATCCTAAAAACTTGATATTTGATATGCTTGTATTTACTATAGGAAGCGGTGAAGAGGAGTATTTTACTGCTGGAATTGAGACTATCGATGCTATCAAACAATTTGTTGCCAAATATCCACTCGCTAGCACTACATTGGGTCTATCAAATATATCTTTTGGGTTGGATAAAGATGCTAGAGTTTATCTTAACTCTGTCTATTTGCATCACTGTATCGAAGCTGGATTAAGCAGTGCCATAGTCAATGTCAAACATATTTTACCATATAATAGTATCGGCAAAAAAGAGAAAGAACTATGTGAAAACCTCATATTTAATAGACGATCACAAACTGACCCTTTGTTTGATTTTATATCATATTTTGACAAAGCAGAGAAAATCGAGCAAAAAACTACAGATGAGTTGAGTAGTTTAAGCGACAAAGAGAGAGTGATATATTTACTAAAAGAGGGAGACAAACAAAGGTTGATACCACTTGTCTTAAAACTAAAAGATAAAGTCAGTGCACAAACAATAGTAAATGAGTGGCTAATAGATGGTATGAAACAAATAGGTGTTTTGTTTGGTAGTGGAGAGATGCAACTGCCTTTTGTGCTTCAAAGTGCCCAGTGTATGAAAGAGTGTGTAGATCAACTAAATCCATATTTGCCAAAAAAAACAATAGAAGCAAAAACCAAACTAATCTTAGGCACAGTCAAAGGAGATGTTCACGATGTAGGCAAAAATCTTGTCCATATCATTTTGAGCAACAATGGATTTGAGATAGAAAATATAGGCATAAAAGTCCATATAGATGAGTTTATCAAAACTTACAAACAAAGCAAAGCCGATGCTATTGGTATGAGTGGATTGTTGGTCAAATCCACAAATGAGATGAAAACAAACCTTATGGAACTTGCCAAACAAAATATAAAAGTGCCAGTGCTACTTGGTGGTGCAGCACTTACAAAAGATTTTGTGGATAATTTTTGTCGTCCTATATATGATGGTGCTATATTTTATTGTCGTGATGCTTTTGATGGAGTTGTAGCAATGCAAAGAATAGAAAAAGGCGGGAAGCTCGATGTGTGGCTTGATAGTGACAAAAAAGCTACAGTAACAAAACCTAAAAAACCTAAAAAAGAGTTTGATCCAGCTACTTGCAAACCTATATTGCTTCAAAACAAACACAACTATACACCACCGTTTTGGGGAGTTAAAGATTTTCATAAGACTTTAAACAAAGAGTTAGCATTTTCTTGGATAGACAAAAGAGTTTTGTATCGACAAAGGTGGGCTTATAAAAGGGGCAAAAAAGATACAAAAGAGTTCTTAGAGTATGAAAAAGAGGTTTTAGACCCTTTGTTTGAAAACTATAAAAAAGAGTTTATCAATAAAAATCTATTTGCTCCTGTTGCTATATATGGCTATTTTCGTTGTAAAAGCGAAGATGACAAACTAAATATATATGATGAGAACTTAAAAAAAATTGCCACACTAAACTTCCCTCGACAAGGCATATCGCCACATAGGTCGGTCGCTGACTATTTTAAATCTGACAGTTTTGATGTGGTTGGTTTTACTATTGCTAGTACTGGATTAAATATCACAGACTACGAAAGAGCTATATATGAAACTGGAGAGTTTAACCGATACTATCAAGTGCATGGTTTGGGAGTAGAGTTAGCTGAAGCAGTAGCTGAGATACTTCACAAACAAATAAGAATAGAGTTAAAGATAACCACAAAAGAAAAAAACCTATTAAGCGATGTCAAGATGAAAGGTTATCAAGGTTGCAGATATAGCCCTGGATATATGGCCTGTCCTGATTTGTCACTAAATCAAACCATATTTGATCTACTCAAACCACAAAGATATGGTATAAGTTTAAGCCAAACATATCAAATGCACCCAGAACAAACCACATGTGCTATCATAACTCCAAATATACAAGCAAAATATTTCTCTATCTAAAAAAATGTATCTATATGTATGTTTTCAAATGATGCTTTGATAGTAGTAAAAAGTTTTGGGTTTTGTAGTTGAAGTTCGTGCAATAGTTTTTTGGTTTTTTCTCTTGTGTGTGGCATCTTGATATCTACTCTAAAAGCAGGACAATTTTCATCGCTGATGGTCTCTATCTTATGCTCTTTGGCAAATCCATCAAGCTGTCTCTCCCTACAAAAGATAAGCGGTCTTATGACTTGTAAACCATTTTTAGCTTTGTATATAGGTGGCATAGTTCGCATAGCTCCATTGTAAAAGATATTCATAAAAAAACTCTCAACAGCATCGTCCAAATGATGCCCTAAAGCTATCTTGTTGAAGTTGTGCTTTAAAGCATAGCTATACAGATGCCCTCTTCTCATGCGACTGACAAAACTACAAAATGAACTATTTTTTCGAATCTTTTGTTTGGATATATCAAAAATCTTAGTATCTATGATATGATGTTTTATCTTATGTTTAGCACAATGGTCTTGCAAAAATTTTAGATTTTCCCCCATACCATAAGATACAGTAACCGCCTCAAACTCAAACTTGTATGGTGCTATATTTTTGATACGATTTAATATATGTATAAGAGTTAAAGAATCTTTACCACCACTAAACCCAACTAATACTTTGTCATTTTTTTCTAAAAGATTGTATTTTGCATTTGTTTTACCTACAAGAGATGTCAGCTTTTTGCTTATGTTTAGCATACTATATCCTTATCGCTTAAATATCTATTGTTGCATGCAAAACCTGGTAGGTTTATATAGTTTTTGTATCTTTTATCTTGATGATAGTGAGCTTCTATGATATAATCTGCTTTATATTTTTGATAAAACTCCAATCTTTTTGAAGCAAACATATCAAAATCTTGCAAAGTGTTGCAAATATCTTTTTGCTCTAACATATGCTCAACTTTTTTAGATATAAAACCACCTATATCGATAAGATTAAAAAAATAACCAACAAAACTCGACCGCATAATTTTAGCGAAGATATCATAAGCTGTTGTTATGCCAATATCGCCATGTGCTATAGCTATGGTTTTGTTTTTTAGTTGAAATATATATGGCTGTTGTTCTCTTGGGATTATGTGACAGTTTGGAAAAATATCTTTAAGATTAAAATCATGATTTCCCTCAAGATAGATGATATCTTTTGTTTTTGACAAACTGTTTATTGACTCTATTGTTTTTTTGTTTTTTTCTCTGAAATATTTTATATGGTATGACAAAAAATCAAAAATATCTCCAGATAAAAATATGGTTTTTGTCTGATTTTGTGACAGTGTGTCTAAAAATATATCTAACTGTGTTCTGTTTGAATTGTAGTGAGAATCACCTATAAATATAGCTTTGTTTATTTTTAAAATAGTTTTACCTTTTTGCAATTATACTTAAATAGTTTTAAACTAATTGTGATAAAATAACAAAAAGTAGGAAAAATGGAAAATATATCAGTTCAATATATGGCAATCATCATATTTTTGCATGTGGCATCAGCTGTTGTTTGGATAGGAGGTATGATAAGCATACGATTTGCGGTGCATTATTCTTTATCAAAAATTGAAGATCCGGTTATAAGATTGGGACGAAATCTTGAACTTTTGAAAAGATTTTTTGATATTGTAAAGTATCTTGTGGTTGTTCTTTTGATAACTGCTATTGTTATGATAATCAACTTTAAGTTCAAAGGTGGAGAACTTTATGGTATAGTTATCATCAAAGAGATATTATGGACTATTATGACTCTGATCTTTATATATATTTATATCTTAAGATACCAAGCACAAAAATATTTTGAGAAACAAAACTTCAAACAAACCAAAATAAAACTCTCAAAGATACCATCAGTTCTTATACCTATAAATATAACTTTAGGTCTAATAGCTATATACCTGGGTGTTAGTTTAAGAGGGTTTTAAAAGTAGCAAAAATATCTCACAATCG
>JAOZJU010000045.1 GCA_029935705.1 Arcobacteraceae bacterium | reverse complement strand
TTGTGATAGTTTTTACCATTGATATATTTTGCCACGATCTATCAAATTTAAAATCAGTTATACTTCCTTTGTAGTTAAGAAAAAATAAAACTAAAGGCACCAATATCACTAAACTTATAAAAGATTTGTATCCCATAAATTTTCTCTCCTTTTTTTCATAATAATTCATCGAATTTTTTTTGTCTATTATGTTGTATAGTGTTTGATGAAGATTGACAGTGACAACTCTTGTGTCAATTTTTAAGGTATCTGCTATATTTAACTCATAAAGCTGATGCCCACTATTTGCTGAGTTTAATATATCTATATACTCTATAAAAAAACTGCTGTTTTTGTTGTAAAATTTTGTTAAAATATCTTCAATAATTGTAGTAACCAATTCGTCTATATTTTGATCTAAAAGTTGATTTTGATTGTTTTGTAGAGTTCTTTTGTCGTTGTATATCACTTCGCTGTTGTTGTCTATGATCATACTGTAAAAATGATCTTCGTATATCAGACAGTTTAGGCCATATTTTGATTGTTTTTGTTTTGCAAGTTCTAGCAATATATGATATGGTGAAAAGATTATTGGTTTTTTTAAACTGCTGTATGATTTTTGTATATCTTTAAACTCCTGTTTTGTGACAGATAGGCTGTTTCGTTCATCAAGCCACAATCTATTGTATTGTCCATCTTCTGGTTTGTTTATAATAGCACCATCAAAACTATCAAGCACTACGACTGTTTGCTGTTTGCTTGTAGTTTTGCACTGTTGTATATCGTCAAATATATTGTTCTCTTTTAGAAGATTGCCTTTGCTGTCGCGGTTGAAAGCTACTGTCTCATAGACCTGAAAGTTTTTTATTATTATTAGAAGATCATTTTTCATACAAATTTTCCATCATTTTATTTTTTATTTTATTTTTTGCTTCTTGAGAGCTTAACTTATCTATATCAAATGGTTCACTCATCTTAAATAGAATTTTACCAAATGGTTTAGGTATAAGAAAACTATCCCACGAATTAAGTTGCCAAAACTTTGAAGGATATATGCTACAAGCTACTATCTTGGCTCCTGTTTTTTGAGCAATAGCTACTATGCCATCGCTTATCTCATGGACTGGACCTCTTGGACCATCTGGGGTGATTGCAACATCTATGCCATTTTTGATAGATTTGATAGCTTTTATTAAAGCTTTTGCTCCACCTCTTGTAGATGAGCCTTGGATATCTCCTACACCCAAATAGTTGACAATTTTTCGTATAGTCTGCCCATCTCTATGTTCGCTTACTATCACCTTGACGATACCTTTTGGTTTATATTTGCGGTAGTTAAGCGGTTGAAAAAGTAGTTGACCGTGCCACATAGTTAGGACAAATGGTTCTTTTGGTGGTTTGGTTTTAAAAAGAAAAACTTTTTTGTTTGTGATATAGATCAGACGAATCAAACAAGCTATGATATATGGCAATATTTTTGTTTGGATATATGTTTTGATAATTTTTTTCAAACTCATATGATTTTGCCCTCTAGATAAGTTCTGTGAAAGTTTGTTATGTTGACATCTAAAATCTCTCCTAAGATATCTTTTTCGTTTTGAACCTCTATTTGATAACCATTGTCGCTAAAACCTATGAAGTTGCCATTCTCTTTTTT
Organism: Arcobacteraceae bacterium; assembly: GCA_029935705.1. Lineage (GTDB taxonomy): Bacteria > Campylobacterota > Campylobacteria > Campylobacterales > Arcobacteraceae > B24-G6. The sequence goes on along the minus strand of JAOZJU010000045.1, from coordinate 5,980 downwards.
TTGTTCAAATAGCACTTTATATGTTTTGTTTATGTTTGATGGCATCTTTTCATCTATTTGAGTTTTGTGTAGTTCTATCACTTGTTCCAATCTGCTTGAAGCTTGCTCTTTTGAGACTATAGATGAAAAATGTTCTGCTTGTGTGTTTGGTCTGCTTGAGTATTTGAAGTTAAATATCTGATCAAACTTTACTTTTTTGATCACATCTATGGTATCATCAAAATCTTTTTGGCTCTCTGTAGGAAATCCTACGATGATATCGGTGCTTATTCTTACATCTTTTGATAGCTCTCTTATCTTTTGGCATCTATTCATAAACCACTCTTTAGTGTAACCTCTTCGCATATCTTTTAAGACTTTAGAAGAACCGCTTTGTAGTGGTATGTGTATATTTTTACATATTTTGTCATTTGTGACAAACTCATCTATAAACTCATCGTCCATATGAAGTGGATGTGGCGAGGCAAATCGTATTCTTTTGAGTTTTTTTATTTTGCTTATATCTCTTAAAAGTTCTACAAAACTACTTTTGCTATTTTTGTTTGAAAATGTTTTGCCGTAGTTGTTTACATTTTGACCCAATAAAAGAACCTCAAGAACACCCCCATCTACTGCTTTTGATATCTCTTGTAGTATCAACTCTTTTGGAATACTTATCTCACTGCCTCGTGTGTTTGGTACGATACAAAAGGTGCAACTTTTGTCACAACCTATTGATATGTTTATCTTTCTTTTATAGGTTTGAGTTTCAAAACTACCAAACTGATATGCTGTCTCATCGTAGTCTATATCTACATCTACAAAACCTTTTGTTTTGATCGCTTGTGTGATTTTAGATACATGTCTTGCCCCTAAGACAAAGTCAACATATGGGGCTCTTTTGATTATCTCGCTACTTAAGTGACTAGCTGTGCATCCGCATACACCTATCTTTGCTTTTTGCTTTTTTTGTTTGTTTATCTCACCCAACAATGAAAATAGTTTAGATACTGGTTTCTCTCTTACTGAGCAAGTGTTCAAGATGATAAGGTCGGCATCTTCTAATGTGGCGGTTAAGATATAGTTATCTTTTATACAAAGTTCAGCTATCATATTTTCACTATCTTTTTCATTCATAGCGCAACCCATAGTTTGGATAAATAGTTTTTTGTTTGGCAAACTACTCATAAAATTTACAATACATGTAACTCATACATATAATCTTCCTCTTCAAGACCATATTTTATCTCACGAAAATGGACTGTATAGTTATCTTTTTCTATAGATTCTATCAAATCCATAATCTGCTTATGTGTATTGTTTTTGTCAAAATAAAATAGTTTATCGGTTTTGTGGTCCAATTGTTTTTTTAGAGACTCCACAGTCACTTTTTTTGGGTTTTGATCTAATTCTTCTCTTGCTAATAATATATTCACGACAAACCTTTAATTTTCTTATATTGTATCATAATTAAACTTAAAAGTCGCTTTAGAGGTCTCCTTTGGAGATATAGTTTTATGATGGTTTGAAGCTTTGTGTAGTTTGACACAGATGATCAAACAGGCAGTTTTGGCAATCTGGTTTTACTGCTTTGCAGATATATCGCCCAAACAAAACCATAGATTGATGAAACAAACCCAAATCATCTTTAAGTATTTTGGTCAAATCATCTTGTGTCTGTAGCACTGTTTTGCCATATGACAAACCTAAACGATGCGATACTCTAAAGACATGAGTATCCACAGCCATATAGTTTTGACCATAAAACTCTATCAAAAATACATTTGCTGTTTTTATGCCTACACCACTTAAACTTATGAGATCTTTTTGATTGTTTGGTATTTTATTTTGAAATTTTTCCTTGACACGATTTGCCATAGATATTATATTTTTAGCTTTGTTGTTAAAAAAACTACAAGATTTTATGATATCTTTGACATCTTGTAGTTTTGCATTTGACAAACTTTCTATATCTTTATATCTCCTAAAAAGTTCTGGTGTGATTATATTGACTCTTTTGTCGGTGCATTGAGCTGAAAGTATGATAGATACCAAAAGTTCATAGTCGTTTTTAAACTTTAACTCTGTTACTGAATCTTTATAGTTGTGTATAAACTTTTGTTTTATCTCTTTTATTTGTTCTTTTGTGGCTTTTTTCAATACTCAAATCAATCTAATAAATAGGTATAGGCATACTTCTTTTGTATTTGCTCATAGTTTGACCTATGTTTGCATTGATATAAGTAGGGTCAGCCACATAATATATTTTGCCTTTAATTCTAAAAGCATCACCTTTTATTTTTGAGCTAATTGCTACAGCAGATGCTAAGTGGTCTTTGTATTTTAAAGCTACTACATCAAGTTTTAGAAGATTTGTGACTAAATATCTAAACATAATAGTTCTATCTTCACAATCACTGTATCTATAATATATAGTCTCCTCAGGAAAAAGCACTTTTTCATATCCAAAATTGTCTCTATCTGTTTTGTATCCAAAAGAGTTTTGAGTAAATCTTAAAAGTATATTTACAGCTTCAACTTCACTTTTGTTTTTGATAATCTCTCTTAAACTTTTTAACAAACTATACTTTGTATCAGTAGATATTTGTGAGTTAAAATATATATCATAATCAGATTGTGGAAATGTTTTATAAAACTCTATGAGATTTTTATTTAACTGTAGGTTTAGTTTGTATCTTTTTTTATTGTAGCTAAAGTGCACTTTTTTATTTAGCATATATTTGTTCAGTTTCATAGGCTTGTTCATCTGTAAAGATAGACTATTTAAAGATCTGTTGTATGAAGCTTTGTAGGTTCTTATATTTTTCAATCCTCGTTTTTTGCCACTTGGGTCAAGCACATAATATCGTTTGCCATCTATATGAAAATAGGATACTTGATATATCTTGTGTTTTATTGACGACAAAAGATATATGTCGTAGTTGTTGTATCCTACTTTTATATCGTAACCTAGTTTTGTAAGTATAAACCAGCTAAAAAGATTTGCTTTGTTTTTATCTTTGTAAAATTTTGTGCCCATCTTGTGGACAAATTGGTATTTTGCCCAGTCGCTCATATTTAAGTTGTCAAAATGAAACTCAAACTGTTTTACAAGAGGTTTATAAGCAGTGGTTGAAAAATCTTGCCAAAAATCAGCAATACTATTTTTGCTAACTCGTGAAAATCTAAAATCAAATCTGTTGTTGTATGCTATATCGCTTTTTGTTCCAAAAAATTTTATAGTGACAATCTTATCTGCTGTTTTTGATATTTTTACTTTTTTGATTATATCATCTGTTGTTTTTTTGATAGGCTTTATATCAACTCTTTTTGAGTTTTTTATATCATCTGCTCTTAAGTTTTTTTGTTTGTTTATTTTTGGCAATGATTTGGGCTTGGTCTTTCTATACATATGTTTTTCATGTTTTAGTTTATAACTCTCCCAGCCACTTTTTAACATCTTTGAAAATGCTTCATCGTGGTTTTTTTTGTATCTTTTGTATGTATTGTTTTTGTTTTTCAACCACTCATCGTAACTTATACTAAATAGCACAGATATCATCAGTGCTAAACTTAAAACTATTTTCATATTGTTCCTTTAATTTTTTAGGGCACCTCTACTACCCATACACATATATCGCGGCTATTTGGTTTGTGATAATACTCCATCACTTTTGTAGATAGATTTAGATTTTCAACCTCTTGCAAAGATGATTTTGTAATCTCTTTGCTTACTTCACCTTTGTTGTAGGATTTTTTTCTATAAGTTACAGTGCTGATTTTTGCTTGTTTTTGTAAAGCTATCTCATTTATAGCTCTGCTTATTGCCAATTTTTTCTGAGCATCTACACCATCTATATGTGTTGTAGCACAGCCTACTGCTGTGAGTTTGTCATCTGAAAGCTTTTGTGGGTTTGATAACCATATAGGCTCTTTTGGTGGTGCCACACTGCTGTTTGTATTTGAACAACTGTTTACAAAAACTATAAGTATTGTAAAGATTGTATATTTGTATAAACTCATCTTAAAAATAGTATCCAATTTTCATAAGTAGTGTTGGCCACTCTTTTTCGCTATGTGCTAAATCTTTTGTAGGGTATGTTATCTTTACACTAAAAGAATCTTTTTTGTTCATACGATACTCAAATCCAAACACAAAAGCAGATTGTGTCATTTGCTATGTGGGTTAACAATAACAAATGACAACAAGAGAAAAACAGTAAATAATTTTTTCATTATAAACTATTTGTTCAACTCTCTATCAAGTCCTTTGTCTGCCTCATCTGCAAGATATCTTTGATACATTACATTATCTTTTTTCTTTACGACTGCTGGTGCTGGTTTGCTCGCACACCCACTAAATATAGAAGATAGTACAAAAACAGCAATCAAAGTATATATAAACTTTGTCATACTACTCACCTATCTTTTCAAGCTCTTTGTTTAGTTCTCCATTTGCTTGAGAAGCTAAAAACTTTTGATACATAGCTTGATCATTTTTAAATGATGTCTTTATAGCTTTGTCCATAGCTTTAGCTACAGAATCAGTACTAACAGTTACAAGCAAAAATAGCTCTTTTGTGGTTGGTTGTTCCCATATATCGACTGATTTTGAGCCGTTTAGAGTTTCGCTTACGAGTTGTTTTGATACAAAAGATGTGGCTTTGTCAAATGTAGAAGCTTTTCCAGCTCCTGTAGTGCCTTTGTATTGTTTGAACAAGTTAGAGACTTTGACTGCTACTTGAGCTGCCAATCTATCTCTGCCATCTGCTAAAGCTTCACTTCTTTGAAATGATTTGTCGTTTCCGGCATTCATCTTTGCTATACCTACATCCGCTATTGCACCCTCTACTGCTGGGTTACAAGTCCATTTTGGTGCCAATACTCCACCTTGTTTACACTGGAAACTGACTGGTTTTGGTTTCTCTTTGCTGCTACAGCTAACTATCACAAGCGACAAAATCGCAACTATTACAATATTTATAAAATTTCTCATCTTATACTCCTTTTTCATATCGTATTATAACAGATTTTGCTTATATAACAAGATGATTTAAAATAAGTTTTTTTATTTAAGCATATCTTAAGGTGTCTCAATGAGAGATTTTCATCATCTATACTCTTTAAAATAGCAAACTGTTTTGAATTTGGAAATGCTATAAATTTATAAATTTATAGTATAATGGTATTATGAAATTGATTTTAACCGCTTTGATTGCAATATTTGGATATTTTTTTGTTGATTATCAAACTACAGATGATACAAAAAAAGAGAGTGCAAAGAAAAATGAAAAATACTACCAAAATATATTTTGCAAAAAATTAAGTGGTCGAACTGAAGTTGTCTTAGATGACAAGACAAGAGTGGATTGTCTCACTGATATATATGCCATAGAGGTGGATTGGGCTAAAAAATGGGCACAAGGCATAGGTCAAGCACTCTATTATGGTCTCAAAACAAAAAAACGACCAGCAGTAGCACTTATAGTTGGACACAAAGACCAAAGATATATCAAAAGATTGGAAACTGTAGCAAAAAAACACAATATAAAGATATTTAAAATCAAAAGATGAAAAAGGTATTTATAAAAACATTTGGTTGTCGCACAAATATAGTTGATAGTCAAATCATAACTTCAAACTTAAAAAACAATACAATAGTTTATGATGAAAAAGAAGCAGATATTATCATCATAAACTCCTGCACAGTTACTAATAGTGCTGACAATAGAGTTAAAAGCTATATCAATAGTATAAAAAAGTTAGCCAACAAAGAGTTGATATATACAGGCTGTGGAGTATTAACCAAAGCAGACAAGTTGTATAGTAGTGGTATGGTAGATAAAGTATTTGCTTCAAGTAGCAAAGAGGATATATCATCTATACTAAATAGTCAAAAAAGAGTATTCCAAAAAGGAAACTTGACACATTTGGATAAAACAATTATCCAAGATATATCAAACAAAACAAAAGCATTTGTCAAGATACAAGAGGGTTGTGT
>JAOZJU010000016.1 GCA_029935705.1 Arcobacteraceae bacterium | reverse complement strand
TCTTTTTTTTGTATTTGAGATATAAAAAAAATGACAAAAAAGCTATGATTGCTAGCAAATATATGAGATAAAAACTCCAATCAATCTCAAAATATTTAAAATCTTTTATATCTTTTAACTGCTCCATCTATATTGGACTATTTTTTCTCCTGCTTTTTAGGAAGCACCAACATATTTATAAATCTGCCTTCAAATTTTGGTTCGTTGTCTTTGATACCTATATCTTCAACCATCGGCCAAATACGATTTAACACATCTTTTCCAGCATCGGGATTTTGCATCTCTCTACCTTTTAAAAATACTCTAAATTTTACATGATAACCAGCTTCAAGAAACTTTCGTGACCTTTCTATTTTGTAGTTTATATCATTTTGTGCTATCTTTACAGAGAGTTTTGTCTCTTTTAGGACTATTTTTTGTTGGTTTTTTCTTGCTTCTTTTTTCTTTTTTTCTTTGTTGTATTTGAATTTACCATAATCCATAATTTTTGCTACTGGTGGGTTTGCATCTGGCGATATTAACACCAAATCCAAGTTAAGGTCTTTTGCTTTACTAATCGCCTCATATTTTGATATTACACCATAAGCAAAACCATCTTCGCCTAAACACCTTACTTCATTTGCAGTTATGTCATTGTTCATTATAACTGATTTTTTCTTATTTTTTTGATCTCTCAAATTTTTGCCTTTCTTAATTCTTTTTTTATCATATTTATAAATATCTCCTTTGATATGTTTGATTTTGTTTTGGTTCGCCTATCTCTTAAGGCTATAGTGCTATTTTGCACCTCTTCATCCCCTACAACCACTATCATAGGTGACTTTTGTTTCTCTGCTACTCTTATCTTTTTGTTTAGTGACTCATTTTTAGTAAATATCTCACTATCGATATCCATATCTCGCAACTTCTGTGCTAGATCTTGACAATAAGCTATATGCTCGTTGGCTATAGGTATAAACACGACAGATGTAGGAGATATAGCAAATGGCAACTCTCCTGCGGTATGCTCTATAAGTATGCCTATAAATCGCTCAAAACTTCCCAATATAGCACGATGTATCATAACAGGACGAACTTTTTTGTCATCGTTTGAAGTGTAGCTTATATCAAACCTTTGGGGCAAGTTCATATCTATTTGGATAGTTCCACACTGCCACTTTCGCCCAATTGCATCTAATATTTTTATATCTATCTTTGGACCATAAAATGCTCCGCCACCCTCATCTATGGTGTATTTGTATCCACCCTCATCAAGAGCATTTTTGATACTATTTGTGGTTGTCTGCCAAAACTCATCGCTTCCTATAGCTTTTTTGGGTTTGGTTGAAACCTCCATCTCATAATCAAATTCAAAATAACCCATAAGAGACTCTACAAACTCCAGAACCTCATATATCACATCTTTTATTTGATTTTCCATACAAAATATATGTGCATCGTCTTGTGTAAACTCGCGAACTCTAAAAAGTCCATGCATAACTCCACTTAGCTCATGCCTATGAACCACTCCATACTCAAAATATTTTAAAGGCAAATCTCTATAAGATATTTGATGGTTAGCAAACACCTCTATATGTCCTACACAGTTCATAGGTTTCAAGCCATACTCTTGGTTATCGATAGTAGTGAAATACATATTTTCTTTATAATTTTCATAGTGTCCTGACTTTATCCATGCATTTGCTTTAAGTATCTCTGGAGCTCGAACTGGCTCATATCCACGAGCTCTGTGTGCTTTATATAGTAGTCTTTCTATTTTCTCTCTTAATCTTGCACCTGCTGGCAACCACAAAGGCAATCCAGCTCCTATGTTGTCACTAAATGTAAAGAGTTTAAGTTCGCTTCCTAGCTTTCTGTGGTCTCGTTTTTTTGCTTGAATCAACATCTGCTCATACTCTTTAAGTTTTTGTTTGTCAAAAAATGCTATGCCATATATGCGAGTTATCATCTCATTTGTTTCATCGCCACCAAGATAAGCACCAGCGACTCGTATAAGTTTAAAATATCTTGCCATAGAGGTATTTGGCAAGTGCGGACCACGACAAAGATCTTCAAATTCACCTTGTTTGTATATAGTTAGTTTCTCATCTGTAATATTTTTCAAAACTTCAAGTTTTAGTTCATCATCACAAAATTTTTGGGTTATTTTCTCTTTTGTAGTAGTATATTTTTGGATTTTTAATTTTTGTGAAGCTATTTTTTTCATAGCTTTTTCTATTTTTGGTAAATCTTCTTCACCAATAGTTTCATCGGTTTTAAAATCATAATAAAACCCATCTTTTATGACAGGTCCTACAAAAAACTTGGCATTGGTATATAGTTCACCAATAGCCTGTGCCATCATATGTGCTGTAGTGTGTCTTAGTATCTCAAGTGAGATTTGACTGTCGTCGTTTAAGATCGTTTCACCACCTTGTAGCTCTAACTCTTTTGCTGTAAGGAGGTCATATATTTGACCATCTTTATATAAACCTATTTGTTCCAATAAGATCCTTTTTTGGTATTATAACATAAATATATTAAAGGCACCTCTAAACTGATGTTATGTTGTTGAAAAATCTTTCAAAAACTCTAAACACATACGAACCCCAGCTCCGCTAGCACCTTTGGGATTGACACCCCATATCTCATCTACAAAAGAGGGTCCAGCTATATCACAGTGAAGCCACTTTTGTTTGTATCTATCTTCTATAAATTGATCTAAAAATAGTCCAGCAGTGATAGCTCCACCATATCTGCTACTTGCTATATTTGAGATATCTGCTATATCACTTTTGAGTTGTTTTTTTAAGTATCTGTTAAAAGGTAGCGAAGTAGCAAACTCTCCAGATATATTTGCTTTTTGTACCATATTATATTTTAACATATCATTATTTCCCATGATACCAGTAGTATAGTTGCCCACTCCTACCACACAAGCACCAGTAAGTGTAGCAAAATCAATTATCAAAGAGATATCATCTATAGTATCTTGAGCATAACATAAACAATCAGCCAGCACCAATCTGCCTTCTGCATCTGTATTTTTAACCTCTATGGTTTTGCCATTTTTTGCTACTAATACATCATCTGGTTTATAAGCATCTCCTCCTATCATATTTTCAACTGCACCTACAATACCGTGAACCTCTATAGGAAGTTTGAGTTTAGCTATAGTACTCATCAATGCCAACACTACACACCCACCTGATTTGTCACTTTTCATACCAGCCATATAATCTGATGGTTTAAGACTCAAACCACCGCTATCATATGTCAATCCTTTGCCTACAAGCACTATCTTTTTTGTAGTTGCTGTTGCAGGAGAGTATCTCATATGGATCAGTTTAGATTTGTGTCTACTCGCTCGCCCTACTGCCATTATTGCACCCATACCGTGTGAATTAAAATAATCATCGCTATAAATATCACACTGCAAACCATTTGTATTTGCTATCTCTTTTGCTTTATTTGCCATAATTTTTGGATAAAAATCATCAGGAGCGGTATTTACAAAATCTCGAACCATATTTACAGCATCGCTTATGATGATATTCTCTTTTATATTATCTTTTGTATCTTGTGTGATATCGTCTGATATTATATTTAGACTCATAGATTTTTTTGTTTTTTTACTTTTGTATCTATCAAACTCATATGCTCCAAGATATGCCCCCATAACAGCAGAGCTTATAAACCTATCAAACTCTATAAAAAGGTTTGTAAAGTTTGTCTTTTTTAGCTCTCTTGTAGCTATCGATAAACCAATTTTTGTATTGTTTTTGTCTATTGTTTCAAATGCCACGATAAAAACTCGTTGTTGTGATAAAAAAACAAAGTTTTCATCTTCTATCTTAAAATTTAACAGATTCAAACTCTCTTTGTATTGACCATCAATTTTATCTATCAAGATTACTTTTATGTCATCTTGTTCTATTTGTTTGTTTATTTTTATATTCATATCTTTCCTTAATTCTATTTTGTATTATAGCAAATTTTATTTAAACTATCAACTCTTAGTGCTTTTATCTAAAAATAGCAGTTTAAAAAACTTGATACTCAACCACTTCTTTTAGGCTCAAATGCACTTAAAAAAGCAAATTTGGATTCAATCAAATAGTAGATATAAAGATTTTATGATATAATATAAAAATAACCAACATTAGACCACCTGTATGGTTTACAAAACCCAAAGGAATATATAAAATGAGAAAAATATTAGTAGTGTTTGTCGCTATAGTGATATTGTCAAGTAGTTTATATGCGACACAGATATATGCTACATTTACAGTAAAAGCAGCACGAGATGCTAGCTTAGCTTTTAACAGCAGTGGCACTATAAAAAAGATATTTGTAGATATTACAAGCGAAGTAAAAAAGGGCGAAAAGTTAGCCATACTACAAAATGACGATAGAAAAAGTGCTCTGCTTGTAGCAAGAACAGCTTTAAAATATGCAAAGATAGATTACAACAGACAAAAAAAGATAAAAAATATTGTATCAAAGTTTGAGCTTGATAGATATGCTTTGAAATATGAAACAGCCGAAGCACAAGCGAGATACCAGCTGGCACTTTTTTATAAAACAATCTTAAAAGCACCTTTTGATGGAGTGATATATGACAAACTTATAGAAGTAGGCGATGTTGTAAGTGGTCCACCTAAAATAGTTTTTAAAATACAGAGCAAAACCGCTAGGAAACTTGTGTTGGAGTTTGATCAAAAGTATTGGAAGATAGTCAAAGTGGGTCAAACTTTCAGATACAAAGTAGATGGAGACAATACTACATACGAAAGTAAAATATCAAAAATATATCCATCTGCTTCAAGTAGCAACAGAAAAATTAAAGCAGAAGTTATCACAAAAGGTTTTGCAGTTGGGTTGTTTGGCGATGGTTATATCCTAAAAGTAGATAGATAATGCACTGGATATATCTAATTTTGGCTATAGTTTTTGAAACAGCAGGAACTTTGAGTATCAAACAAGCAACACTTGGAAATCCATATTTTTGGAGTATTGTAGTAACTATTTGTTATATCATATCATTTACTTTTATATATTATGCAGCACAAAAAATAGAGATAGGCATAGCATATGCTATATGGGCAGCAGTTGGCACTGCTTTGATAGTGTTGTTAGGTTGGCTTATATTTGGCGACGATATGAATAGTATAAAAATAGCAGGAGTGTTGTTTATCATTTTTGGTGTAGTTTTGCTCAAACTTCAAACTACAGTATGATACACAACGACAAAATAGAGAAAAAAACAATATCTTTGGTTTTGGGCAGTGGTGGTGCTCGAGGATATGCTCATATTGGAGCTATAGAGGAGCTTCAAAAACAAGGATACGAGATAGGTTCTATTTCTGGCTCATCTATGGGAGCATTGGTAGGGGCTTTATATGCTTGTGGCAAATTGGAACAGTTTAAAAAATGGGTTCTGACTCTTGATATGTTTGATGTGGTAAAACTGGTTGATTTTTCATTGACCAGCAAAGGCATCATACGAGGTGATAAACTATTTGATATCATAAATGATACAATAGGCAAAACCAAAATCGAAGATTTGCCTATATCTTATACTGCAGTAGCTACAGATATCATAAAACAAAAAGAGATATGGTTGCAAAAAGGACTGCTACTAGATGCAGTGCGAGCTTCTGTAGCTATACCTAGCATACTAACACCCAAAGAGATAGCTGGACGATATTTGATAGATGGTGGGGTTCTAAATCCATTGCCTGTCGCACCTACTATATCAGACTCTACAGATTTGACAATTGCAGTAAGTCTAAATGGTAAAAATAGGAAAAAATATAATATAGATACAAAACAAAAGGTGAAAAAACAGCAAACAAATATGAAAAAAATATTTTTTGAGATTACTCAAAAAGCAGAACAGCTCATGACAAAAGATAAAAAAACAAGCTTTGATGATATTGGGATGTTTGATGTCATGGGCAAAACCATAGATATCATGCAAAATAGTATATTAGAGTCAAAAATGGCAGGATATAAACCAGATATACTCATAGATATTCCAAATGATGCTTGTGGATTTTATGAGTTTAACAAAGCTTATGATATGATTGAACTTGGAAGAATAATAACAAAAGAAAAGATCAAGGAGATAAAAGATGTATAAATTAGCGATAAACCGACCTATCATGACTTTGATGTATGCACTTACATTGGTGATTTTTGGGTATATGAGCTTCAAAAGTATGCCTTCAGCACTTTTTCCAAATATTGATTTTCCAATAGTAACTATCAAGACAGTTTATCCAGGAGCACAATCAAGCACAGTAGAATCACAAGTAACCGAAAAGATAGAAGAAGCGATATCAAGAATAGGTGGAATAGATAGCATAACTTCTACTTCAAGCGATGGTATTAGTGTGGTGATGGTTAAATTCTTTTTAAGTAGAACTATAGATGAAGCTACAAACGATGTCAGAGACAAAGTTTCAGCAGTAGTTTTGCCATCAAATGCCAAAACTCCCTTAGTAAGCAAACTTGATATAGGGGGAGCACCGATTATCAATATATTTTTAACTGCAAAAAAGGGCAACATAAAAGAGCTTATGATGTTTGCCGACGAGAAGGTCAAACCATCAGTTCAAAAGATAAACGGAGTTGGAGCTATCAATATCATAGGCTATAAAGATAGAGAGATAAAAATATATCCAGATATACGACTTCTTAACAAATTTGGCATAACCATAAATGAGCTAAACTCAATCATAAAAGTACAAAACCTAAAATTAGGTGGCGGCAAACTTATCACAACAACAAAAGAGATGATACTCAAAGTCCAAAGCGATGCTTTGAGTATTGATGAGCTTAAAGATATAAAGATAAAAGATAGTATCAAACTAAAAGATATAGCAAAAGTTGAAGATGGTTTAAGTGATGCAAAAAGCTATGCTTCTTATAATGCAGTTGAAGGTGTGATGCTCGAAGTTCAAAAGATATCAGGAACAAACACAATCGATATAGTCCAAAATGTCAAAGCTGTTATCCCAAAACTCATAAAAATTGCAGGCGATGATTATGGAGTGGAGATCTTAAACGACACAACTCCTTTTATCATTCATTCACTCCAAGATGTTCAATTTGACCTTATTTATGGATCATTTTTGGCTATTGTTATTGTTTTTTTCTTTTTGAGAAACTTTACGATTACTCTTGTCTCTGCTTTGGCTATACCATCTTCTATATTAGGTACATTTGCCCTGATGGATTATATGGGCTTTGATCTAAACAAGATGACTTTGTTGGGTCTTACTTTGGCTATTGGTATTATTATTGATGATGCTATTGTTGTGATTGAAAATATTTATAAAAAACTCGAATCTGGTATGGATAGATTTCAAGCTGCATTTGAGGGGACAAAAGAGATGGCATTTGCTATATTAGCAATATCTTCTATGCTTTTAGCAGTATTTATTCCTGTGTCGTTTATGAGTGGAATTGTAGGAAAGTTTTTTGAAAGCTTTGCTATGACTGTTGGATTTGCTGTTATTATCTCATATACAATCGCACTTAGCTTTATCCCATCTTTTAGTGCTAGGATTTTACATAAAGGTCATAGTAGATTTTATGATATGACTGAGCCATTTTTTGTAGCACTTGAGAAAAATTATGTAACAGTTCTTGGTCTTGTATTGAGATATAAAGTTTTAGCATCTCTTTTGGTTGTGGGTATCTTTATAGGAAGCTTGTCGCTTTTTCCAAAGATTGGTCTTGATTTTATACCCAAAGAGGATAAAGCAGAGTTTGAAATTAAACTAAAAGCTAGTGCTGGAATATCACTACAGCAGATGATAAAAGAGTCAAAAGCAGTGCAGGTGTTAGTTAGACAAAATCCAAATGTAGCATACACAACTTTAAGTGTAGGATATACAACTTCACAAGAGAAACACAAAGCACTACTTTATGTAAAGCTGACAGATAGAACCAAAAGAGATATAAATCAAGAGCAAATTATCCAAAACTTTAGAGAAGAGTTAAAAATATTTAGCGATAAATTTTTCATCACAGTTGCTGCGATTCCTATGATTAAAGGAGCTGGTGTTAGTGTGCCTTATCAAGTGGTTTTAAAATCTGATTCGTTTGAAAATTTAAAAGTTGCTACAAAAAACTTGACCTCTTATTTGGCAAAGAAAAAAGGTTTTATGGATATAGATACAAATCTTGATGAGGGCAAACCACAAATTGATATCATCATCAAAAGAGAAAATGCAAATCGATTAGGTATAGATGCATTGCAGATCGCTTCAGCTTTAAATATAGCATTTTCAAGTGATCTTGAGATAAGTTATTTGCAAGAGAGAGGCAAACAGTATAATATAACTTTAAGGTTTGATGATAAAAACAGAATGGCGATAAAAGATATCCAAAAGATACAACTAAGAGCCAAAAATGGACAGCTTGTTTATCTTGATGGTTTAGTAGAGTTCAAAAGATCAAAATCGCTTGCAACTATTTACCACTTTGACAGACAACGACAAGTTACTATTTATGCTGATCTGTTTGGATTGGATTTGGGTGGTGCTTTAGAGTATACACAAAAAGAGATAGACAACCTTATGCCAAAAGGTGTGACTTATAAATTTACAGGATTTGCTGAAGAGATGGGCAAAACAGCAAAAGCATTTGGCTCTGCTTTAGGATTGTCAGTGATATTGATGTTTATTATTTTGGCTATCTTATATGAATCTTTGATTCAACCAATTATCATCATGATGGCACTTCCTCTTAGTATCATAGGAGTTTTGTTGGCTTTATATCTTAGTGGATTGCAGTTTAGTCTGTTTGTTATGATTGGGTTTATGCTACTTATGGGAATGGTCGGCAAAAATGCAGTTTTGCTTGTGGATTTTGCAAATAGTGCCATAGCAAACGGTAAAAATACAGATGAAGCTTTGATAGAAGCTGGAGAAAAAAGGTTAAGACCAATTTTGATGACAACAATTGCTATGATATTTGCTATGTTGCCACTGGCACTTAGCTCTGGTATTGGTAGTGAACTAAAAGCTCCTATGTCAATATCTATCATAGGTGGGCTAATAAGCTCTATGATGTTGACTTTGTTGGTTGTGCCTATTATTTATAAGCTCATAAATCCTATTGATAGATCAATAAGAAAGTTTTATGAAGTTGGAAAGGTTGAATAAGAACTGTTTTAAAAGATATTTTCAACCCCCTCCCATACAAAAAGTAAAAAATAGATGAAAACCATAAAACTAAAAACCAAACTTACTTTATTGTTATTGTCAAGCTTGACTATGATGTCAAATGTAGCGATAGTCACGATGTTGCCACAACTTAGTGTCATCTTTAAAGATGTAGAAAATATAGAGCTATTTTCAAGACTTATGATCACATTGCCCTCACTTGCTATTGCTATATTTGCACCATTTTTGGGAGATATTGTCTATAAGTTTGGCAAAAAACAATCCGCTATTGTCGCACTGATAGTGTTTAGTTTGTTTGGTACTGCTGGGTTTTATCTAAATACCATATATGAGATATTGATATCAAGACTCTTTTTTGGTGTCTCAATTGCTATATTGATGATTGTCAATACATCGCTTATTGGTGATTATTTTAAAAATGAAAGCAGATATAGATTTATGGGATTGCAAACCTCTTTTATATCTATGGGTGGTATTGTATTTATCATAGGTGGCGGTTTTTTATCTGATATTAGTTGGAGATACCCTTTTTTGATATATAGTTTGGGTATTGTGGTTTTGATATTTGTTTTGAAATATCTACAAAAAGATTCAACCAATATCACATACGAACAGGAGAATGAACACCTGCTCAACCATAACCTTTGGTATATATATCTCTTGGCATTTTGCTTGATGTTGGTGTTTTTTATATTGCCTACACAAATGCCATTTTTAATAATAAATCTATTTGATGCTAGTGGAACTTTGACAGGAAGCATCATAGCTACAGCATTTATATTCAATGCCATTGGGGCTTTGAGTTTTGCTAAACTTAAAAACTATTTTGGTTTTTGGCAGATATATCTCATAGGGATGGCTATCGTAGCTATTGGTTTTATCCTTATAGGTCATATAACTCATCTGTATTATTTCTTTATCACTTCGCCTATTTTGGGATTTGGTGGTGGTGTTTTGATGGCCAATATGACTACTTGGATGTTAAGTGTGGCACATCAAACCAAAAGAATCAAATCCTCAGCATACCTCACAAGTGCATTGTTTGTCGGACAGTTTTTTTCTCCTATTCTATCACACCCTATTGTTTTATATTTTGGTGTCAAAGATTTTTTTATAGTTTGTGGCATATTGCTTCTATCTATAGTTGTCATATTTAGTATCAAAGAGTTCAAGAAAAAATTCTATACAACCAGATGATCCAACTTGTAGCAAAATTGATACAAGCTGGACTGTTTGGTATATATTTAAGAGCTAACTATCTGTAATAGTTTAAAATATAAAACCAAAGAGTTTAATTGATATATGTCAAATCCTTAATATATTTTTCATTTTTACCAGCTACAATATCAAAATATGCCTTTTGCAGTTTCAGTGTAATCTCGCCTGCTTTTCCATTTCCTATTATCCTAGCATCTATATCTCTTACAGGAGTTATCTCTGCTGCTGTTCCTGTCAAAAAACACTCATCGCATATATATACCTCTTCTCGTGTGATTCTCCTTCGAACGACACCTATGCCCATATCGGCAGCTATCTGTATGACAGTTTTTTGAGTTATAGAGTTAAGCGAATTGTCATTTGGTGGCGATATCAAACACCCATCTATAACCATAAAAAAACAAGCTCCACTAGCTTCTGCTATATATCCTTGATCGTCTCTTAAAAGTGCTTCATCGTATCCTGCTTCTACTGCTTCAAACTTTGCCATTTGTGAGTTTAAGTAGTTTGCCACAGCCTTTGCCTTACCCAGACTTGAAGTGTTTGAGTTTTTTGTCATAGATGATATTTTAAGTCGTATCCCGTTTTTCATACCCTCATCACCCAAATATGCTCCCCACTTCCATGCACTTATACTTACACACACAGATGCTTGCTTGTGATATATACCCATAACACCATATCCCAAATAGACCAAAGGTCTTATATAAGCACCATCAAAAAGTTGATTGTTTTGTAGTAGTTTTATCTGAGCTTGATTTAACTCGTCTTGAGTGTATGGTATATCTATCAATGTCATCTTAGCAGAGCTAAACAATCGTTTGGTATGTTCTTGTAGTTTAAATATTGCACATCTTCCATCGTGTGTTTTGTATGCTTTGGTTCCTTCAAACACACCATTGCCATAATGCAAAGTATGTGAAAGCACATGAACTTTTGCATCATCCCATGGAACCATTTTGCCATCCATCCATATAAATTTTGATTTTTCCATAAAATGCCCTTGATTTAAAATTATTATAGTATAATACCTAAAAAAGATAAAAGGAACCTCTACAAAACCAATAATATCTACAGAAATATAATTTAAACAAAATGATACAAAAGAGTAAACTATATAAACAATCTGAGAGTTTTTAAGCTATTTTAGCCTCAAAGTTATGAATATATTGGTTTCGTAGAGGTTCGTAAAAATTTGGAGTATAAAATATGAAAACACAAACAATAAGCACAATAAAACAGTCAAAAAACAGACAACAATTATCAATGATTACAGCATACGATGCCCTGTTTGCATCCCTTTTTGATAAAAATATAGATATAATTCTTGTAGGTGACAGTTTGGGTATGAGTTTTGGCGGTTATGATGATACATTGAGTGTAACAATGAAACAGATGATATATCATACAAAAGCTGTATGCAATGGTGCTAAAAACACATTTGTAGTATGCGATATGCCATTTGGTTCAGTCACAAATAAAAAATTGGCACTTAAAAATGCCACTAAAGTATTTCAGCAAACATCAGCAGATGCTATCAAAATAGAGGGTGGAAAATCAAAGCAAGATATTATCAAATATCTTACAGACAACTCAATAGCAGTGATGGGACATATAGGACTTATGCCACAATTTGTGAGAAACACAGGTGGTTATCAAGTTCGAGGCAAAACCAAAAAAGATACAAAACTATTAGTAGAAGATGCAAAAGCACTTGAAGAAGCTGGTGTATTTGCAATAGTTCTCGAAGGTGTCAAAGCTCAAATAAGCAAAGAGATTACACAAGCAGTCAAAATACCGGTTATAGGCATAGGAGCAGGTGCAGATGTAGATGGACAAGTGCTTGTCTGGTCTGATATGTTTGGTTTTTTTGAAAGTTTTAAACCAAAATTTGTAAAAGAGTATTTAGATGGTGCCAAACTTATAAAAGATGGTTTGAAAAGCTATATAGATGATATAAACAACACAAAATTTCCAAGTAAAAATGAGCAGTATTAGTGGATAGAGTTGTGCAAATCGATTCTGTCTGCCTAGATGAAGAGGAAAAGGAACTCTCACTTCGTCCAGATCATTGGGATGACTATATAGGTCAACAAAAGATTAAAAAAAATCTAAAAGTTTTTATAGAAGCTAGCAAAAAAAGAGATGAAGCTATAGATCATATACTATTTTTTGGACCTCCTGGTCTTGGCAAAACTACACTTTCCTATCTTATTAGTTCGCAAATGGAGTCAAATATCAAAATCACATCAGCCCCCATGATAGAAAAAGCTGGCGATTTGGCTGCCATACTTACAAATCTTGAGCAAAATGACATACTATTTTTAGATGAGATTCATAGATTGTCTCCTGCTGTTGAAGAGATACTCTATTCTGCTATGGAGGATTATAGACTTGACATAATCATAGGAAGCGGACCAGCCGCCCAAACAGTCAAGATAGACCTGCCACGATGGACATTGATAGGTGCTACAACTAGGGCTGGTATGTTATCAAATCCGCTTCGTGAGAGGTTTGGAATGCAGTTTAGAATGCAGTTTTATAGTGTTGAAGAGTTAGCAAAAATTGTGCTTATTGCTTCAAACAAATTGAACAAAACTGCTTCAAAAGATGCTTGTGAACTTATCGCTAAAAGAAGCAGAGGGACACCACGAATAGCATTAAGACTATTAAGAAGAGTTCGTGATTTTGCTGAAGTTGCAAATGAAGCAACGATAAATTCATCTATAGCTATGTTTGGATTAGATGAGTTAGGTATAGATGAACTTGGTTTTGATGAGATGGATATACGACTACTTGAACTACTTGTATCAAACAGAGGCAAACCTATGGGACTAAATACTATTAGTGCTGCTTTAAGTGAAGATGAAGGAACTATTGAGGATGTGATAGAGCCATATCTGCTATCAAATGGTTATATAGAAAGAACCGCCAGAGGAAGAGTAGCAACTGCTAAAAGTTATGAATCTTTAAAGTTATCAGTACCAAAACAGAACAAGGGGTTGTTTTGACAGATAAAAAAAGAACTATTTTTTGGATAATAATATTCAATCTTATCATAGTGTTTGCTGAGATATTTTTTGGCGCTATATCAAACTCATATGCCCTCATAGCAGATGCTTTACACAATGCTGGCGATGTATTAGCTATAGTCGTTACATATATAGCTTTGGTTTTTAGTGCTAAAAAAGCAACCTTTAGATGGACATTTGGTTTTTTAAAAGCAGAGATGATGGCTGGTTTTGTAAATATAATATTTTTATATATTACTATGATATATATCATTTATGAATCATTTGTCAAACTTATCCACCCACAAGTGATTGAAGCTACATATATGATAGTAGTTGGTTTTGTAGCTGTAGTTGCAAATGGCATAAGTGCATATTTTTTACATAAACTAAATATATCAAGCTGTAGTGCTCACGACCATTCACATCACCATCATGAAGATATAAATATCAAATCAGCATACTTGCATATGTTAAGCGATGCTATGATATCTGTAGGAGTGATAGTAGCTGGTATTTTTATATATTTTTTCAAAATATATTATATAGATAGTATTCTTGCTATTTTGTTTTCTATATATATATTGTTTCACTCATATGGTTTGCTTAAAAAGAGTTTTTTTTCACTTATGGATATAAACAGAAACAATATTACAAAAGAGCAGTTAGATGAGATAATACTATATGACAACAAAGTGCTTCAATACCATGACCTTCATATATCAAATCCAAACTCAAAGAGTGCTTTTATATCTTTTCATCTTGTCATCAAAGATGAGCAAAGCAGCCTAATTAGTTGTGAAAATATCACAGATGAGATAAGAGAGAAACTAAAAAGAAACGGTTTTGACCATATAGTGATACAAACAGAAACAAACAGATGTTTAAGCGATGACATAAACTGCTGTGTAGTATAAATGTGATAAGATATATTATTTTTTTATTGTTGTTGTTTGTATCTATGTATGCAAACGAAAAGCACGATCAAGCTACCATAGATAGTATGAAAAATTATATAAAAGATTTAGAATGGAAACTAAACAGTAAAGTTCAAGAAGATAAATATAGATACAATCTTATGTCGCATTATCCAAACTATATTTTGTTTGTAAGCACTACAAATACAAAACTTTTTAAGACATACGACAACAAAATAACTCCAAGAGACAAAAATGAAGCACAGTTTCAAGTAAGCATAAAAGTGCCTATATTTACAAATATATTCAACTCAAAAGGGGATCTTTTTGTATCATACACACAAAACTCTTTTTGGCAAGTATATGACAAAGATGATTCTTCTCCTTTTAGAGAGACAAACTACCAGCCAGAACTTTTTTGGCAATTGGATCTAAAAAACAAAAATAAAATAGGGCTAAAAACGATAAGAATAAGTGCTATTCATCAATCAAACGGCAGAACGGTAACACACTCAAGAAGTTGGAATCGCTCAGAGTTGCATATGCTTTTTGAAGCAAAAAAATTCTTCTATGGTTTAAATATTTGGAACAGATGGAACGAGCCATACAACGATGATGCAAACTCCACAAGAGACGATGACAACCCATATCTTACAAAATTTATTGGCAATCAAAAGATATTTGTAGGTTTTAAATACAAAAGATTTAAAAACACTCTAACTTATCAAAATGATATTTTTGATTTTAAAACAGATAAAGGAAATATAGTTTTGGATATTATTCTGCCATCAAACAATCACAACTTTAATTATTTTTTAAGATATTTTGATGGTTATGGCGAAACTCTTATTGATTATGATAAAGATATACGAAGATATAGTTTTGGTATAATTATCGCTTCACCATTTTGGTAGATATTTGATCTTGAGTTTAAAAACTATCTAATATATCTTGAAAAATTTTTGTAAGATTCTTCACTTCATAAATTGTGGTATTTTCATCTATTGCATGAATTTTGTCGTTTATTACTCCAAACTCTACAACCTCTACACCAAATGAAGCAAAAAATCTAGCATCGCTCGTGCCTCCTGCTGTGCTTAAATCTGTATCTATATTTAAAACTTTTTTTATGCTATTTTGAACTTTTTTGATGATTTTGCTCTTTTTGTTTGTGATAAAAGGATATGAACCTTGTGTCATAGTCAAGTTATATTTCAAACCAGCAAAAGTTTTCTCTATAAAAGTTGAAACCTCTTTTTGGGTTGTTTTAGTAGAGTTTCGCACATTGAAGATAAGTTTAAGGCTGTTTGGTGTGACATTTGTAACTTGCATACCAGCTCTTATATCTGTAAGCACAAGTTTAGATGGAGCAAAAAACTCATCTCCACTATCTAAATCTTTGCTCGATATTTGTGGCAGTATAGGGGCTATCAAGTCTATAGGATTGATAGCTTTTTGTGGATATGCCGCATGTCCTTGCACTCCAAACAACTCCAAATATCCATTGATGCTTCCCCTTCTGCCTATCTTGATAGTATCGCCAAACACCTTTTCGCAAGTAGGTTCAGCTACAATCGCAAAATCAGGCAAAGAGTTTTGCTCTTTTAGATACTCCAACACTTTAACAGTACCATCAACTGCATCCCCCTCTTCATCGCTTGTGAGTATGATAGAGATAGTCCCTTTAAAATTTTGAATATTTTTACAAGCATACAAAAAGCTAGCAACTCCACTTTTCATATCTTGTGAACCTCTAGCATATATTTTGCCATCTTTCTCTACTGGCTCAAATGGCTGTGTATGCCAACCCTCGCCTGGTGGCACTACATCTATGTGACCTGCGAAACATAAGTGTCGTTTGTTGTTGTCAAATTTTTTTGTATAAACTCTGTTTTTGACTTTTTCAAAATCAAGTTTCTTTATCTGCCACTCATTGCCCATATAGTCGTCTATAAAATCAAATGCCCCACCATCATCTGGTGTGATAGAACGATATGATAAGAGTTTTTTAAACAGTTTTATATCATTAGAAGTCATAAGCTACTTTGTATTTTGGATCATCCTCTTCAAAAGTACAGAACTGTTTTGCATTGTGCATGATAGCTTTACACTCTTCACTTAAGTGTCGTATCTTTACAGTTTTGCCCTCTTGGATATATTTTTTTGTAATTGCATCAATTGCTTCAACTCCACTTATATCCATAACTCTAGCATTTTTAAAATCCAACACTACACTTTTGGGGTCATGTTGAACATCAAACTCATTTAAAAATGCAGTCACACTTCCAAAAAAGAGCGGTCCGTCAAACTCATATATCTTAACTTCACCACCATCATCTGTATCCTCTCTATGTGTGTGTGTAGTTACTTTAGCATGGTTCCATGCAAATACCAAAGCAGATATAATCACTCCAGATATCACAGCAATAGCAAGGTCGAAAAATATTGTCACGATAGTTACAGTAACCAACACAAAAGCATCGCTTTGTGGCATCTTGGTAATACGACTAAAACTACTCCACTCAAATGTTCCAATAGCCACCATCCACATGATACCTACAAGTATAGCTATAGGTATGATATTTAACAAATCAGTCAAAGTAACTACAAGCAGTATCAAACCAACAGCAGCAACGATAGAGGACAATCTACCAATACCTCCAGATGTATAGTTGATGATACTTTGACCTATCATGGCACATCCTGGCATAGCTCCAAACAATCCACAAGTGATATTTCCAGCACCTTGGGCGATACACTCTTGATTGCCACTGCCTCTTGTGTTGCTTATCTCATCAAGCACCGACAGTGTAAGAAGTGATTCAATAATACCCACAAGTGCTACTATGATAGCATAAGGAAGCACCACAACAAAAGCATCATAAGAGAACAATACAGATGGCAACTCAAATGTAGGCAAAACACCAGCAAATTTAGATAAGTCTGTCATATCTCCTACGAGACTAACATCAAGTTTAAATATATAAACAATAGCAGTAAATCCAACGATAGCTACCAAACCAGGAGGAACTGCTTTTGTCCATTTTGGAAGCAAATACATTATCGCCATCGTTAAAGCTATGATAATATACATCATCATAGATGCTTCATCGAGAAATTTAATCTGACTTACTGCTATGACAACTGCTAAGCCATTTACAAATCCATGCAAAGCTGGTTGCGGTACAAGTCTTATAAACTTTCCTAACTTTAATAGACCTATAGATATTTGAATCAGTCCTGCTATTATCGCCGTATATGTGATATATGCTATGATACCATAACTCAACTCATCACCTACTACACCTTGAGAGATGAGTATATCTTTAGCAGTTATGCTCAACCCCACCAACACTATAGCAACCGCTCCAGTAGCTCCACTTATCATACCGGGCTTTCCACCAAAAATCGCAGTAACAATTCCCAATATAAATGCCGCATAGAGTCCAACTATTGGGCTAACTTGTGCTATAAATGAAAATGCAATTGCTTCAGGCACCAATGCAACTGCAACAACCAAACCTGATAGCACCTCGTTTTTTGCACTTTTGCCTATAATTGTATCTTTATATTTTGTCATATTGTTCCTTTATTTTGTTTGCTATATCTTTGCTATGTTTTATAAAAAAATAGTGATCTGCCTCATATTCGTAAAAATTGCTATTTTTTATAAGTTTGTGTATCTGTTTGCCTGAATCTATTGAAGTAGCTTTATCATCTTTTCCCCAAAATATTACTGTCGGTTTTTTATAGTTTTTAAATATATTTGAAAAATCCTCATCTACAATATTTTTAAATGTTTTATACATATTTTCACTCATCTTGTCTACATCTTTGCTTCTTAATAGTTTGGTTATTTTAGACAAACCTAGCATATTAAACAGCTTAGCTATCTTTATCATCAATCTTGTTTTTATATCTTTTTTTTCAACTATACCAGCAGAGCTTAAAAGCACTAACATATCAGCACTCAACATCGCACCAACTTTGCCTCCAAAACTGTGTCCTACTATTATAAATTTTTTAGATTTTGTTTTAAAATGGTTTAAAAATATATCTATTATTTTTGCATATTTTTTTGTTGTCAATATCTCTTTATTTGAACTTTTGCCAAATCCTGGCATATCTATATATATATGCCTAAAATCTTTCAAATATGGTTCAAATGGTTTTTGCATCAGCTCTTTGTAGCTTGCCCAACCATGCAGAAAAACTATGGTTGGGTTTTTCTCTTGATTGATTATATTGTATGATATTTCATACGATTTGTTCTCATATTCTATCTGTTTTTTTGCCATTAGAGTTTAAATACCTCTACGATATCGCCCTTTTTTATCTTTTGACTGTGTGGTTTTTGATACAACAAAGCACTATTTCCAAGAAGATTTGTAACCATAGCACTAGTTCCTACTTTTTTGTCTATCATATCTATAGTAAAATATCCATCTACATTTTTGATATTTACTGCTGTAAAAATACTCTTATTTGATGAAGCTGGCATATCTATGTTTGATTTTACTTTTATAGTTTCAAACTCTTTTGTCAAACCTTGAAGCTTGTATATCAAAGGTAAGACATACAACAAAAATGTCACAGTGCTACTATAGGCAAATCCAGGGAGTCCTACAACTATTTTATCACCTTTTTTTGCTACAACTATATGCTGACCTGGTTTTATAGTTACTCCGTGAAACAACACATTGGCATCTAACTCAAATTTGATTATATCTTTAACAAAATCATAATCCCCTACAGATACACCGCCAGTGCTTACAACCATATCGGCCTTTTTAAGAGCAGTTTTATACATATCTTGTATAGCTTTTTTGTCATCTTTTATGATTCCTAACTGCAATACATCTGCTTGGTGAAGTTTCGCTATCGCTTCCATCGTGATATGATTTGAGCCTCTTATTTGCGATAGAGATCTCTGCTTCTCTCCTATATCAAGTATCTCATCTCCGGTGCTAACTACAGCTATGAGTGGTTTTTTATACACCTTAACTTCAGTTATATTTAAACTTGCCATCACACCTATTTGAGCAAAACCTATTTTGACCCCTTTTTTTATGAGTAGTTCACCTTTTTTATATGTCTCGCCTATATCACGAACTGCATAACCTTTTGAGACAGTTTTTTCTATCTTTATGAAACCATCTTTTATCGTTATGTTTTCTATAGGCACCAAAGTATCACTACCTTTTGGCATAAGCGAACCTGTAAATGTTTTGATAGATAAACCTTTTGTTATTTTCAATCTTGTTTCATTTCCTGCTGGATTGTCGCTTATGACTTTTATATTTTTGTTTATATCTTCATATTTTATAGCATAACCATCCATAGCCGATGTAGGTTTGATAGGCAAGTTTTCATCTGCTACTATATCTACTGATAAAACTCTGTTTAAACTATCTCTTAAAGACACAGTAGTTTCTTGCAAATTGTCAAATGATATATTGTTTATAATCTCTAAAGAGTTTTCAAAACTTATCTTGCTCACTATTTGCCTTTTATACTTTGTATCTTGTTTACATAAGCATAATCAACCGTTATGTCGTTGCTTTTTGGCAAACTGTTTGCTACTCCATCTATGATACTATTAAAATCATCAAATAGATAGTTTGCATAACTTCCTGGTATTGAATTTATCTCATTTAACACAACTTCACCTTTGTATATGAAAAAGTCGCATCTTATGATACTTCCTTCAAAAGTTGTATTGTATACAGTTTTAAAAGCTTCTTCAACTCTTTGACTTAATATATCGTTTATATCTGCTTTTTTGACTTTTTTTGTTCGACTAAAATCAAGATATTTTTTATCAAAATCCAAAAACTTATCTTTTGATGGTTCTTCTATAGTAGAAAAATAAAACTTGCCATCAATCTTTGCTCCAGCTAAGTTAAGCTCCTTTATATTGTTTATAAATGGCTCAATAATAATATCATCATCAAATTCAAATGCCACATCAAGAGCATACTCAAGCTCATCTTCACAAGAAACGACACTAACTCCTATGCTACTACCTAGTCTTGCTGGTTTTATTATAGCAGGATAATCATCTACTATTACTTTATCATTTTTAGAAAATTTTTGAAACTTCAAAGCTTTGACACCTAAAAGTTTTGCATAGATTTTTGTCAAAAGTTTATTGTAACTCACCACTGATGCCTCAACTCGTGGTCCAATATATTTTATATCATAAAACTCAAACACAGATGCTATCTTGCCATCTTCACCATCTTGTCCATGTATCAAATTTAACAACATATCAAATTTGATCTTTTTTTCACCAAAAAAACCATCTTTGTATATGCCACCTTTTTTGAAAAAGAGTTTGTCAAACTTTTTATACTCTGCTGTGCTGAAAAGTTTCGATTTCATTTTTTTGTATGGTATATGATACATATCCTTAAACTGATCAACAAATATAAATTCTGGTTTATATTTTAATACTTTTTTCATCGCTATTGCACTTACTATGCTTATCTCATGTTCAAAACTTTTTCCACCAAACACTATACCATATCTCATATATCTATCCTAATTTTGTAATTTTTTTAAAGCATATTTGACTAAACTCGCTGTATTTGTTTCGCTGTTGCCATCAATTGCTTTTTTTATTTTATCTTTTTTAAACCCAAGCGATTCTAAAGCCAAATATGTCTCTGCGACATATGGTTTAGCATCACCTTGTGTATCTACAATAAACCCGCTTAACTCTACTAACAATCTACTAGCACCTCTTGGACCAATTCCTGGCACTGATTTTATCATATCAATATTTTTATTTTGGACTATTTCACCAAAAACAGCAGGAGTAAAAGTGCTGCATATTGCCATAGCTACTTTAGGACCTACCCCATTTATCTTGATAACTCTATCAAAAAGTTTTTGCTCTTGTTTGTCCATAAAACCAAAAAGTTTCGATGAATCCTCTTTGATGATATGTGTCGTGTGTATCTGTATGTTGTTTTTCTCTATTTTGTTGCTACAATTAACCGATACAAAAAGTTCATATATCACACCTTGGACAAGCAGTTCTATCCTTGTAGGCTCTTTGGTTACAATATCACCAATAAGTCCAACTATCATAATCCAAACCAACTTTTAATTTTCTCAAAAAACGACAACTTTTTTTTCTCTTTTTTTGAAACAGTATCCTCTACTTCAACTTTATCTTGCAATAAAACTTTCAAACTTATGTTTATGTTGCTGTTTGGTATAGTTGATATGAGATACCCTGCTCTATTTTTGATATGAAAACCCTCTAAGATATATCTACTATCTATATCTTCTATCACTGTCCATACAGTTCCACTGTTTGCTTCATCTTTGATATATTTAAGCTCATCTCCATAAAAATCAAAAAGTTTCCCATCCATAGATGCATCTTGATCCATAAAATTGTCTATTGGTTCAAATATATCTTTAAACTCATCAAAACTTATCGTATCTATTTTATTTTTCATATATAAACTCCATCAATTGATCTATAAAATCTTCAACTACAAATATCTCAATATCATCTATTTTTTCACCTGTTCCTATATAATATATAGGCAATCTTAGTTCATTTGATATAGCAAAAAGCGAACCGCCCATAGCTGTGCCATCAAGTTTAGTAACTATCACACCATCTATACCTATGATATCTTTAAACTCTTTTGCTTGAGCTACAGCACTGTTGCCTTGAGTTCCATCGAGTATCAAAAGCTTTCTATGTGGCGAACCATCTTTTGCTTTGTTGCATACTTTGCCAATCTTTTGTAACTCTTTGTTTAGATTTTTTTGAGTTTGTAGTCGCCCTGCTGTGTCTATTAGGACTATATCTATATCTTTTGCTACTGCACTACTTATAGTATCGTATGCTACTGCACTAGCATCGTGTCCTTGTTTGGTTTTGACTATTGGCACAGATACTATCTTTGCCCACTTGTCAAGCTGTTCTATCGCAGCCGCTCTAAATGTATCACCAGCTCCCAATATCACACTTTTGTTCTCTTTTTTATACAAGTTGGCAAGTTTGGCTATCGTAGTTGTTTTGCCAGCACCATTTACACCAAATATAAGCTGAACATATGGTTTGTCATCGATTGGTTTGATATCGTTGTTTACATGCTCAAAAAGCATAATCAACCTATGTCTTAACTGCTTTTTTTCTATATTTGCCGACAACCCATCCATAGCTTTTTCTATTATGCCGTAGTTGATATCTGCTTGGATTAATTTATCCTCAATCTCATCAAATGACAAAATCTCTTTTTTGGTTTTGCTACCAAACAAACCACCAAGACCACCGAAAAAAACTCCTTTTTTCATATAGTTATCTTTTTATCGCTTTGTTTATGTCATACTCTAACATCTCAATAGGAACTATGCCAACATATTTTTCAAACAGTTTGCCCTCTTTGTCTAAAAGAAACATAGTAGGAAACGATCTGACATTTCCTATAGATTTGGCCAATGCAAAACCATCTTTTTCTCTTAATATATCATATACAATATTGTTTTTGGTTTTGAATATTTTCAAACTATCTTTTTGTGGATTGTTTTCCAATGATATACCTATGATATTTATCTTATCACCAAACTTTTGTTTTAAACTATTTAGATGTTCTGCTCCTACTTCACAAGGTTTGCACCAAGTGGCAAAAAAATCCAACACCGTAACTTTGCCATTGTCTATTTTCCACTTTTGCTCTTCTCTATTTATAGTATATGTTCTATTGTTGTCAAAACTTTCTAATACAAATTTTGTTTGGATACCTTTTTTTACTGTATCTATTTTTTTGTCACCACATCCAGTTACAAAAAAGATAAGTAAAAGTAAAAACCCAATATGTTTATTCACTCTTTTTATCCTCTTGCAATATATCTTCTATCTCTTTGGCTATGAGATCTTCATCTGCTATACCGACATAACTTTGAACATATTGTCCCTTTTTGTTAAAAATAATCATAAATGGTATAGAACCGTTTTGATTTAAGGATTTTAACCCATACATTAAATCATTTGTAACTTTTCCTTGTGTTATATCATACGATATGTTGTGTCGCATCATAAACTCACTTAACTTCTCTTGTGATACCATATTGCCAGTTGATCTATTGCCTATCTCAAGTCCCAGTATCACTACATCTTTTTTGTATTTTGAACTTATAGAATTTAGGTGTGGTATCGCTTTGATACAAGGCGGACACCAAGTAGCAAAAAAGTCCAATATCACTATCTTGTCTTTATAATCATCTGCTACAAATTCCCAGCTTTTATCGTCTATTTTTATTACAATCTCTTTATTGGTAGTAGTTTTTAGCTTTATTACTTCATCTATTTTTTGTTTATTTTTTTTAGTGGTTTTGTCACTCTTTTTTATCAAATTGCTCTCATCTATCGTCTCTTTGTTTTCACAACCAGTAAATATAAATACTCCAACTATTAGAACAACATTTATTAAATTTTTCATTTTTTTCCTTTTTATTTATTTTATCACATTATACTTAAGAGTGCCTCTTAAAAACTTATATAAATGATAGAGGTTTTTTAAGATCTGTGCTTAAAGCGAATCATCTTCAGGATCTAGATGTATATTGATAATCCAATTAAACTTATCATCAATCTTTGTTATATTCTCCTCTACTTCATCGCTTATTTCGTGAGCTAGTTTGAGTAAGATTTTATCATCAAATACCATATGGACATCTACAAATATATCATTGCCGGATTGTCTTGTTTTAAGATAATGAAAACTTGTCACTAAATTTTGATTATTGATAATCTGCTCTATCTTTTTGATATAACTTTTATCTATAGCCCTATCAAGAAGCATAAGCACACCATCATGCACCAACTCATAAGCACTGTATATGATATATATCGCTATTGCGACACCTACGACTATATCTATTAGCTCATTTTTGGTCAGCCACACTAAAGATATAGATACAAAGACAGAGATATTGACATACAGGTCGGTTTTGTAGTGCAAAGCATCTGCTTTTATCACCATATTGTTTGTTTCTTTTGCTATAAAATTTAGATACAATACCAAAAACATAGTAAAAACTGAAGATATTACCATAACGATAAGCGATATTTCAAGATATGCAGATGTTTCGTTTGTAAAATATTTTTTAATAGCAGTATAGAGTAAAAATACTCCAGATGTGATGATGATGACACCCTCAACTACACTTGCTATCGCTTCAATTTTGCCTTTGCCATAATTGAACTTATGATCAGCTGGTTTTTCGCTATTTGATATTGCAAAATAGTTAAATATCGACACAAACATATCAAGCACACTATCAATTGCACTTGCCAATACTGCCACACTCCCACTTGCTATACCAATTGAGAGTTTCATTATAGCCAAAATCGATGCTACTGATGTTGATATTACTGTTGCTTTTTTTACTTTTGTCATTTTATATTTTATACCTTATTGTTAACATTATGTTTTGTAGTTTTTCATAATCCAAATATGAGTTATTGTCTATCCTAAAAATCTTATTTGGGTCTATTAGCTGATACTTTATTCCTATATCAAAACTTTTGTCTATAGGATAGAAAACTGATGCTTGAGCTCCATACAGCAAACTAAAATGCTCTTCAAACTCTTTAAATATCTTATCATCATACCTTATACCGCCAAATCCACCTATTATACCAAATTTATATAAAAATAAGTTTGTATCAAAAAGATAATTCAATGTCACATAATAATTTTTCAACAAACCTACACTAAAGTTAATTTGTTGCAGATGCAAAGTTGATGTGATATTGTCATATATATATCTACCTGCACCTATGTCAAAATTTGAGGCATCTTTTTTGTCTATATCTTTATAAACATAATTTGTAGATATATCCATAGTAGAAACTCCAAAAGATGGCAAGATGATTAAACCACCAATAGTATCTTGATAGTTTTGTATCATATAACTTTTTACATAACCTTGTTGAAAATCGATCTTTGCTTCCTTGTCATCTTCTGTTTGTTTCTCTATATGCTCATAAAGTTTAGAATTTTCCTTAAAAATATCATCAGCTTTTTTATATGTATGAGCTATTTTATAAACCACCTTATAGACTTCATAATTTGTGGGTTTTAGATATTTTTGATCTACATATAAACTGTTTTTAAGTTTTTTCATCTTTGCTCTGCTGTTTTTTGACAATACTATGTCACCTTTTTTGACAAAAAAATCACTCTTGTAGGATTTTTTCTTTTTCTTTTTATAATAGTTATTTATCAGTTTTACATTGACAAAACCATACTTTAAATATTTTTTTAAAATTTTATTTTTTCTAGATTTTTTTATTAGATAACTATAGAGATCTTTATTTTTTTTGATATTGGCAGTTTTATCATATAGATATGTGGTTTTTTTAACTATATATGCAGTTTTGTCATATAGGATTTTCAATGCATCTTTTTTGATATAATTATCATCTTTTGTCCAACACCAATTTGATGGCAAACACCCTTGAATCAAAACTATATCGCCAGTTTTATAGTATCCCTTTTTGATATTTAAACTATTGTTTGCAAATAGATTTGCAATCAATATAAAAACAAAAAAATATCTCACTATTAAAAGTTATATTTTACACCAAAGATAAGATTGTTTTGTAGTTTATACTCAAGATTCTCATCGTTGTTTATTTCAAATTTTTTGTTTGGAAAAATTGTTTGGGCAGTTGCTGTCATATATAAATGTTTGTTGATTTTGAACGAAACTATACCTTGCAAACCAAACACAGCACTAGTATAAGTAGTCTTGTTTTCTATAAGTATAAAATCATCAAATTTGATTTGACCAGCTCCTGCTAAAACTCCTACTTGATAGATAAGCCTATTTTTGTTTATCTCATAATTTGCTGTGATATATAGCTTGGTCATACTTCCTATACCAAATTTTGAGTATTGGATATTTGTAGTGGTTACAATATTTTTATATGGCTTAAAACCAACACCTATATCTACAAGTGCACCTGTGCCGTCATCTATTTTCTCTATATCATCTATATCTGTATCAATAATTAGCGAACTAACTCCCAAAGAACCTGTCACAAACAAGTTTGATATTGAAAATTTTTGTTTTTTGTTTTTTGCTGGTTTGTATCGTGAAAGTGTTTTGGCTTTGATATACAATCTTTTATATGAGTGTTTTTTTGCATAACTATAGATATCTTTTTGATCTTTTAGGTAGTTATAAATCACATAAACATATGCACCTTTTGTTTTGGTTTTGTATCTTTGTTTACCAATTTTTTTTATATCTATTTTTCGTATAAAGTCACCATATTTTAGTTTGCACATACCATCTTTATAACATCTATCGACTATTACAGTTTTATTTTTTTTATAATATATCTTTCTTAGTTCTATTTTTTGAGCAAAAGCGACTGTAGACGATAGAGATAAAATTAAACATATTGAGATAAGATTCTTCATAGATTATAACCTTTTTGTATATTATATCATAATATAATTAAAACACTATTTTATAGAGCATGAGAGATCAACCAATTTTACTACAAATGCAAGTAGATGTTTGAGGATAGTAGTTTCTTTCAGAGTGTGATTTGCTATTGCAAACCGCAATCGCTTCACAAAAGTCCCATCCAATTGATATGGTTAAGTAAATTTTTTGTATCTTTAGAGGCTTTCTATATCATATATCGCAAATGCCTCAAAGGTTGAGTATCTAATATATATTTATATTAGATACTCTTGAGTTACCCACCATCTCTTGTCTATATATTATTATACATAGTTTATCAATAGACTGTAGCGGTTATAGTATCTGTAGCAGTTCCACCATGTGTGCTTGATACTTCTACTTCAATAGTATAAGTTCCAGCTGCTAAAGTGTCGCTAAAATCAACCTGACCTGTAGTGCTGTTTATAGATATGCCAGCTGCTCCACCTG
>JAOZJU010000044.1 GCA_029935705.1 Arcobacteraceae bacterium | reverse complement strand
TGAGTTAAATATAAGCGAAAATGATGTGATAGATATAATCAAATCACAAAAATCACAAAAAATTATTCGCCAAACATCGGCGATATTTGATACAAAAAGTTTAGGATACAAATCTTCACTTGTGGCATTTGAGATTGATGAAGATAAGATAGACGATGCAGTCAAAATCATAAACTCACATCCAGGAGTTTCTCACAACTATGAACGAAATCATAAATTTAATATCTGGTTTACATGTGCAGTATCAAACAAAACTAAACTTGGATTGGACAAAACTATAAAAATCCTCTCAAATTTAACAAAAGCAAATGACTATATCGTTTTGCCTACAATTAAACTATTTAAAATATCAGTCAAGCTTGATACCACAGGCAAAGCAGAAAAAAAAGAGAAAGTAGTCAAAAAATCAAAAACAAATATGAAACTATCTCCACTTCATATAGAGGTTGTTAAACTTTTACAAAATGATATAGATATAATTAAAGAGCCATTTGAACATATCATCAAAAAATTGGATATATCTTATGATAAGTTTTTTGTTTTGGTCGATGAGTTGCAACAAAGTGGAGTGATGAGAAGGTTTGCATCTATACTCAACCACAGAAATGCAGGATTTAATGCAAATGCCATGGTGGTGTGGGATATAGATGAAAAAGATGGTGAAGAGATAGGCAAAATCGCCGCACAGTTTAGTGCAGTAAGTCACTGCTATCTAAGACCAAAATACCCAAACTGGCGATACAATTTATTTACTATGATACATGGTAAAACTAAAGATGATACAAATAAAGTGATAAAAAATATCCAAAATGAGATAAAATCAAAATCCCACAAACCGCTCTACTCATCAAGAGAGTTTAAGAAAATACGACTAAGATATTTTGAAGAAGATGAGCAGTTGTGGGAGAACAAATTTGCAAAAGAGTTATAAAAAAGCAAAAATCAAGGAGAAGTGATAAAAAGATTGTATGAAAACAGTTTGATATATGTAGAAGTTGAACCATCTTCTATAGCTTGGCTTAAAATTTTTGTAAAAAAAAAGACAAAAGAGTTTAGTAGTTGTGACAAACAGACCAAAATTATGGTTTGGAATATGCTTGATTTGATTGAAAAGCATATGTTAAAATTTTTCAAATGCGACAAGATAAATATAGCATCGTTTGGCAACTATCTTCCGCAGGTTCATTTTCATATCATGACAAGATTTAAAAACGACGACTATTTTCCAGAACCTATGTGGGGAATCAAACAAAGAGATGGCAAGCTCAAGCTTACAAATTTGGAGCAGTTTTATAAGTCAATAAAAGAGAAGCTAACCAATGCAAATCTTTAAATTTTAAAAAACTGTTCAGCCTTTACTGCTTGGGCTTCGCCCAAAAATGTCAACCAGCCATTTTTGATAAGTTTGTCTTCTATCAGTTTTTCAACCATAGATTTTGAATATTCGATAGAAAAAGTGCCACTTTGTTCAAGTGTAGCCAATACATCATCTATAGTTTCAAGTGGTTTTTTCTTGTATATCGCTAAAATCAGCACCATGTAGTCTATATCTATATCGTTCATCTAAACTCTACTTTTATTAGTTTTGAAAATTGTTCCACTTTATCTATGAGAATGACACATTTGTAAGATGATATATGTTTAATATCAGCTACTTTATATATCTTGTCAATTTTATAGGTAGTTTTTTTGCCATTTAAAAATATTGTTTTATTTTTTATATCGTTTGCTTGTGATATTGGGATATATATCTCAAGTTTTGCTTTTGAAAGGTCGTGGGCATCATAAAGTTTTGAGCCTACATTTACATAATCCCCAACCTCTACAAATATATCATATATATAATTTTTCTTCTCTTTTAGTGTTTTGTTTGCTATGGTTTGTTTGAGTTTGTTGATCCTTATGATCAAATCAATCTTTTGTGACTCTAGGTTTAGCTGTTTTGTGAGCTGGTTGTCCTTTTCAAGCTGTGATTTAAATGAGAGTTTAGATATATTAAGATAGTTTCTCTCTTCTATATCCACCATAAGGTCAAGATTTCTTAACTTCTTTTTTAGTTGTCTTAGTTCTACTTTGTCATAGGCATCATCTATCTTGACGATTTTGCTATTTTTTGCAAATTTGCCCTCTATGAGGTCATTGACATATACTACTCGTCCATTTACTTCTGATTTGACACTATAACTATGCAGAGGTTTAGCGATAGAGTAAAAACTGCTCACCTCGCTATTGTTTGCAAATAGGCTCAAAACCAATAAATTTATCATTAAAATTTTTTTCATATTGTATTATACTTTTTTTTGTTTAAAAGTGGCTCAAATATAGCAAAAAAATCAGAATTTATTTCAATATTGCAAATTATCTTTAAATATATAAGTTTTTTATGATATTATGTAACTAAAGAGCAGTTCAAAACCAATATATTCATAGCTTCAAAGAGTTGTTTCTACGAATGATATAGTTTTTAGAGGTGCTTTAGAGTTAGTTTTATCTATTTATGATATTATGACAAAAACTTTTGAGGAATATATATGAGCGATATAGTCAATGTTTTGATAGATGGCAAAAGCTGTCAAGCAAAAGAGGGTGAGTTTATTTTAAATGTAGCCAGAGCAAATGACATATTTATACCTGCTTTATGTTATCTTACAAGATGTAGTCCTACACTTGCTTGTAGAGTTTGTTTGGTTGAAGCCGATGGCAAACAGGTCTATTCGTGCAATGCAAAAGTCAAAGATGGTATGAATATATCTACAAACACCTCCAACATAGTAGATGAACGGCGAGCTATCATGGAGGTATATGATATAAACCATCCATTACAATGTGGAGTATGTGACCAAAGTGGCGAGTGTGAACTTCAAGACTATACTATGCTTATGGGTGTAGACAAGCAAAACTATGCGATAAAAGATATAAATCGACCTACAACAAACTGGGGAGTGATGAATTATGACCCAGGGCTATGTATAGTATGTGAAAAGTGTGTTACAGTTTGTAAAGATATGATAGGTTCAAATGCTTTAAGCACCATAAAACGAGATGCCGACCCACTTGACAAAACATACAAAGAGGTTATGCCAAAAGATGCTTATGCTATGTGGAACAAACTAAACAAATCGCTCATAGGTTTTGAAGAGGACAAATGCACCAACTGTGGCGAGTGTATAGCAGTTTGTCCTGTAGGAGCTATGGCGAGTGCTGATTTTCAATACACCTCAAATGCATGGGAGCTTACCAAAGTGCCAGCATCAAATCCTTTTAGTAGTGACTGTGGATTGATATATTATGAAGTAAAAGGCAAAAGTATAGCTCAATCAAATACTCAAGAGATATATAGAGTGACAAATGACTCACACTATGTATCTCTAAGTGGTGCTACAAGGTTTGGTTTTGATTATGCAAACCAATCTACCAAAAAGCAAAGCTCATTTGATAAAACAATCAAAGCAATATCAAGTGCCGATACTATCAAGTTCAACTCATATATCACAAACGAAGAAGCGATGATACTACAACAGCTCAAAAACAAACTTGATATAAAACTCATAAACAACGATGCTCTAAGATATCAAACATTTTTGAAAAACTTTAGTTTAACATCTGGCAATAGTCTATATGCTGGCTCACTTGAAAATATCCACAAAAGTGATTTTGTAGTCTCAGTAGGCAGTATGCTAAAACACGATGCTCCATCTGTGCGATATGGTTTTAACAATGCCATTACTATCAACAAAGGAGCTGGTATATATTTTCACCCAATTGTTGACAAAGTAGTTGAACAGTTTGGTAAAAAAGGCAAATCTATAGA
This sequence comes from Arcobacteraceae bacterium, assembly GCA_029935705.1. GTDB lineage: Bacteria > Campylobacterota > Campylobacteria > Campylobacterales > Arcobacteraceae > B24-G6. The sequence goes on along the minus strand of JAOZJU010000044.1, from coordinate 3,979 downwards.
GACAATCGCCTCAAAACCAAACAGCGAAGAGGCTATACTATACTTGCTTCTTGATATATTTGGTGAAAATTTGCCTCAAGATATATCAAAATACTTACAGCAGTTTAAAATCACAAAAAAAATAGTAGTCCAAGAGACTATCAAAGAAAAGGTTAAAACCATAGTCAAAGATGAGACGACAGGCGAAGAGAAAGAGATTGAAAAACTTGTGCCAAAAGTGATTGAAAAAGAGCTTGAAATAGCTACTACAAAACTTCTTGATATGATAGGAGCAAACAGCAGTTTGCTTGAAACTATTGAAAATATGAGAGCCAAAAAAGAGCGATATACCTTAATAATAGGCGAAGATTGTATAAGAAACCAAAAAGCAAAAAATATAGCAAAACTATGCGGTATGATAGAGAGATACACAAAATTTGATTTAGTAGTAATACCACCTCAAACAAACAGTTTGGGAGTAGCTTTGATATGCGATTTGGATGAAGAAGCAGGAGATAAAGTCATAGGATACAACGAAAAGGCAGATTTTCAATTGTCTGCTTTAGGAGATGGAGATATAGATATGCCAACTTTACTTCAACAAGAGGGCACATTTACCAATATTGACAAAAGGGTTGTGCCTACAAATGCTGCTTTGCCTTATGATGGTTGGACTTTAAACGATATAGCAAACAGCTTTTTGCCAAATGAGAGTTTGACTATAAACTATACATCAAAACTACCCACAAGCAAAGGTTTTGAAAATATAGAGTTTGACAAACTTTCAAACTTTTATGGCAATGACCAAAACTCATATAGAGGATATACTATAAACTCTTTTAAGAGAAAAACACAAGAGAGTATAGATGAGATTACACAAGATAGTTTGGATGAAGGTGTGATATATATGGCAAATCCTATAGACCAGTTCAATGAGTTCAGCCACAAATCAACCAAACTAACCGACAAAGACGGTTTGTATGTTTCATCTGAATATCTTGAAAAATTGGAACTAAAAGATAAAGAGAAAGTAAAAATAAAAGCAAACGATATAGAGGTAGTTGTAAATATATTTGAAGATAAGCAGATATCAGCAGATATTGGTTATATCTCAACTTTTACAAAAAATTCAACAAACAAGTCATTATTTACAAATAGTAGATATAGTAAATTTGATATAAAAAAGGCATAAAATATGGATAGTTATCTTATAGAAACAGTAGCAAAAGTGTTAGCAGTGTTGCTTGTATTTTCAGCTTTGGCTGGTTTTACGACATATATAGAGAGAAAAGTATTGGCATTTATGCAACGGCGATTAGGTCCTACTCATGTGGGGCCATTTGGATTGCTACAAATAGCAGCAGATGGTATCAAGCTATTTACAAAAGAGGATTTTATCCCAGCACATGCTATTAGACCTATATTTATGATAGCACCAATCATCACAGCAGCTACAGCATTTATAGCTATGACTGCTATACCATTTTTCCCTGAATTTGAAATTATGGGATACACAGTGCGACCTATCATAGCAGATATCAATGTAGGCTTACTTTTTGTGCTAGGAGCCATGGCTACAGGACTATATGGACCACTTCTTGGTGGTATGGCACAAGCAAACAAATGGGGGCTTTTGGGTGGTGCAAGAACCGCCATACAGTTACTCTCTTATGAAGTAGTCACAGGATTGTCTATACTAGCTCCTATTATGTTAGTAGGTAGTTTGTCGCTTATAGATATCAATGATTATCAACAAGGTGGACTTTTCAGTTGGTTGATATGGACACAGCCTTTGGCATTTTTACTATTTTTGATAGCTGGTTATGCCGAAACAAACCGAACACCATTTGATCTGCTTGAACATGAAGCAGAGATAATCTCTGGATATGCTACAGAGTATAGTGGTATGAGATGGGGTATGTTTTTTATAGGTGAGTATGCAAACTTATTTACTGTGTCATTTTTAACTGCTTTGCTATTTTTAGGTGGATACAATGACTGGGGATTTATCCCAGGTTGGATTGCTATACTACTTAAAGTTGGGTTTTTGATATTTTTGTTTTTGTGGACAAGAGCATCGTGGCCACATATAAGACCAGACCAGTTGATGTGGTTTTGTTGGAAAGTATTGATGCCTTTGGCCATCGTAAATATCATCATCACTGGTTTTGTGATGATGTTGGTATAGGAGAGATTATGAGTATAAACAAAACAAACGACAGAAACATAGGCAACAGTGAGTATATAGAGGTTCATATAGACAAATACCCAGATACAGCTTGGCAAAGTTTTAAACAAGTAGTAAATAGAGGCTTGAGTATGGAGCTGTTTCATGGTCTAAAAATCACTTTGAAGATCATGGTTCAAGCACTCTTTAAAAAACAGATGCATACACTCAAATACCCTTCAGAAAAACTACCAATCAGTAGTAGGTATAGGGCAGTTCACAAGATATTGGGACTTCTTGAAAGTGGTGAAAACAGATGTATAGGCTGTGGATTGTGCGAAAAGATTTGTATCTCAAACTGTATCAAGATGGATACTAGCATAGACAAAAATAGCAGAAAAGAGGTAAGTGAATATAGCATAAACTTAGGTAGATGTATTTTCTGTGGTTATTGTGCTGAAGTTTGTCCTGAGTTAGCTATAGTTCATGGTGGACGATATGAAAATGTAAGCGAACAGCGAGAACATTTTGTGATAAAAGATGACCTTTTAACACCTTTTGACAAACTACAAGAACAAGTAGAATACGACGGTTTTGGAGCAGTATCGCCAGATGCTGACAACAAAATCAAAAAAACCCCACTGGCTTACTAAAGGAGATTTATGTTTGAGATGGTAGCTTTTTATATATTTAGTTTTTTAACTATAACGATGTTTTTGATAACAGTATTTAGCAAAAATGTGCTATATGCACTTAGTTCGCTTGCTGCGGGTATGATATTTATATCTGCTTTTTTCTTTTTGCTCGATGCTGAGTTTTTAGGAGTAGTGCAAATAGTTGTTTATACTGGTGCTATCATGGCATTGTATGCATTTGGTATGATGTTTTTTGATAGTATAAAAGATGTCAAAGAGGATGTAGTAAATCCAAAAACAACATTTGCTTTGTCTGGTTTGATAGCTTTGATAGTAGTAGCAATATTTACAGCTCCTATCATAAGTGACAATATGTTAAGCTCTTATGCTCCAGGAATGGCCGCAAAAATGTATGGCACGATTGATGGCAATATTCAAGATGTAGGTATGGTGCTATTTACTAAATATCTTATACCATTTGAAGTTGCTGCTGTGATGCTGCTTGTCGCGATGATAGGCGGTATCATACTTGCTAGCAAAAAGATGGATGTGAGTATAACTACCATGCCAGAAGATGAGATAGATGCCTACAAACATATGATAGAAGAGACAAAAGACAAACGATAAGTTTGTCTTAACTTCTCTCATACACAAATACTACATAAGCCATTTTGTCGTATGGTATTGTCAAAATAGCTATAAAAGATAAGCAAAAAAGCAGCTAAAACAAAAAGGCAAAGATATGTTTCAAAAATCACTTCTAAAAAACTTTGTAAAATCCTTCAATACTCCTACAAATCTTGATGATATAGTCAAACTAATAAGCAAAGATAGATATATAGCAGAAGATTCAAATGGTGCTGAATATATATCACTCTTGTCAAAGATACTAAACTGGACAAACTGTAGCAGAGAAGTCAAAAACACTACAGATATGAAAAAAGCAGATGGTGTAGTATATGACAAACACGACAATCCTATAGCGATAATAGAACTAAAATCAAGCGACAAAGATATATCAAATCGTGATACCATAGCACAAGCTTTTAGATACAAAAACGAAAAACCAACTTGTAAAGTGGTGCTGATATCCAACTTCAAACAGCTTGATATATATAGCCACAGTAGCGACCAATGCTTCTCTTTGGATATGACCCAAAAGCCAAACTACAAGACTCTATATGCTTTGCTTTGTCAA
>JAOZJU010000043.1 GCA_029935705.1 Arcobacteraceae bacterium | reverse complement strand
ATAAATATAACTTCTAGTTTTGGTTTTGAGATAAATAAAAATCATAAAACAAAGAAAAATACAGTTTGGTTTGACAATATAAAACTAAGTGAAATAAAAGGCACTAAAGCAAAAGTATCAGCAGTTGTTAAGACAAACAGTGAATTATCTAGATCAAATGCTGATTCTGTATTGATAATCAACCCTAGCAAAAAAACAAAAAGTTTCAAAGTTCCAAGCTCATATAAGCTACTTGAATCAAACAGCAAAAAGGTTACTATCAAGCCATACAAATCGGCAATATTGATAAAAAAATAGAATTTTTAAGATTGTAAAATATCTAAAATTTACTTTAAACAAGTAGGACTTTTGTCCTACTGTTATAAATCCACAAACCACAACAATATATTTAACTAAAAAGTAGCAGTAAAAACAATATCAGTTTTTATGGGTGCCTTTAAGCAGTATTTAATAATAACTCACTATAATAGGGTTCATTTTATTTTGAGGAGAATATATGGCGGTTAAAATTACTGATATATGTATCAATTGTGATGCATGTTTGGATGAGTGTCCTACAGAATCAATAGTAGACAACGATGAAAATCCAACAGGGGAAGATATTTATTTTGTAAATAGCGAAACCTGTTCTGAGTGTATAGGTGATCACGATGAGCCAGCTTGTGCTGAAGCATGTCCAACTGAGGGATGTATAGTATGGAGCAATCCTGTAACAGAGGGTGCCAAAGATGGCGAACCTTGTGTTGAGGAGTAGCATTTTTAGAGGCTTTTGCCTCTAAAAAATGATATAAATATAGAAATAATTCTCTATTTTTATTTTTTTTAGATACAATATAGATAATTCAAAAAAGGATAAAAATGGAAAAAACATTGTCAATCATCAAACCAGATGCGGTAGCAAAAAATGTTGTAGGTAAGATACTAAATAGATTTGAAGAAGCAGGACTTAAAATATCTGCTACAAAAAAGATAAGACTTAGTAAGATAGATGCAAAAAAATTTTATGAGGTTCATAAAGATAGACCATTTTTCAATGATTTAGTTGATTTTATGGTAAGTGGCCCTGTAGTAGTAACAGTACTTGAGGGTGAAAATGCAGTATCTAAAAACAGAGAACTTATGGGTGAAACAGACCCAAAAGAAGCAAAACCTGGAACAATTCGTGCTGATTTTGCTGATAGCATAGATGCAAATGCAGTACACGGAAGTGATAGTTATGAAAATGCAAAAACAGAGATAAACTTCTTTTTTGCAACAAAAGAGATATTTTAATTGAAAATAAATTTTGCCAAAATTAGTTTTGATAAAAAAGATTTTGATTTTACTCATAATCAATTTAAAATTAAAGGAACTTTTGGTAAAATATCAAAATATCTTGTAAAATTTGAGTCTAATCTTACGGGTATATTAGAAACAAACTGTATAAGATGTGGCGAAACTACACCTATAAATATAGATGAAAATATATCACTTTTGATAACAAATGGTATATATGACAAAGAAGATAAACTTCAAGTTGTAGAGATAGATGGTGATTTTATCGATTTTGATAAGTTGATAAAAGATGAGCTAATATCAATTGAAAGTGGATATTTTCACTGTGATAGTTGTAAACAAGACAAAAACATATTTGAAAAAGAGTATTAAAAAAGGATAAAAAATGGCAGTACCAAAGAGACGAGTATCTAAAAGTAGAGCAGCAAAAAGACGAACACACTACAAAGTAGAATTAAAAAGACCAGTAAAAGATAGCGATGGCACATGGAAAATGCCTCACAATATCAACCCAAACACAGGCGAATATAAAAGCGATACATAATTTATGACAACTGTAGCTATAGATGCGATGGGCGGTGATTATGGTGCTAAACCTATAGTAGATGGTTTAGTTATGGCTATGAAGCAAGACAAAAACTTCAAAGCCATACTCATAGGCAACAAAACTGATCTTGATTTTTATATACCAAAAAAATTTAAAGATCAAATAGATCTCTTGCATTGTGATGATGTTATAAGTATGACAGACCAAGCAACTGATGCTTTGAAAAGAAAAGAATCATCTGCTTATCTTGCTATTGATTTAGTAAAAACCGGCAAGGCAGATGCATATGTCAGTGCAGGACACAGCGGTGCTTCTATGAGTTTGGCTACTTTGAGGATAGGGCGAATCAAAGGTGTAAGCAGACCTGCGATTGCTACTATTATGCCTACTGTTACTGGCACCTCTTTGGTTCTTGATGTAGGAGCAAATGTAGACTGCGATGCAAACAACTTAAAAGAGTTTGCTATCATGGGACAAGTTTATGCTAGTGAAGTTTTAAGTATAGATCAGCCTCTTATAGGATTGTTAAGCAATGGAGAAGAGCCAAGTAAAGGCAACGAAACTACAAAAGAGGCATTTAAGTTGTGCGAAAAAATTCCTAACTTTATAGGAAATGTTGAGGGCAATGATATATTTAACGGCTCTTGTGATGTGGTAGTTTGCGATGGTTTTGTAGGAAATATTTTGCTAAAAACTGCTGAAGGAGTTGCTGATACAATTACAACTATCATCAAACAAAATCTAAGAAGATCTTTAGTCTCAATAACTGGTGCAGTACTTATGAGAAAAGTATTTAAAAAACTTAAACTCAAAGTTGATTATGCTGAATATGGCGGAGCTCCGCTTCTTGGTGTCAAGGCACCTGTAATTATAGCTCATGGCAAATCAAACAGTAAAGCTATCAAAAATGCTATTTTTCAGGCGATTAAAGCTTCTGGCTCAGACTTAAACAATACCATAGAAAATAGATTAAATACCTATAAGGATTAAATATGTATGCTACGATTAAATCAATTGGTGCTTATGTGCCAGATGAGATACGCACTAACCAATGGTTTGTGGACAGAATGGATACAAGCGATGAATGGATCACAAAAAGAACAGGTATATCTTCAAGACGAATAGCTAAAAAAGATCAACTTACAAGTGATATGGGAGTCAATGCCTCACTTATAGCGATACAAAGAGCCGGTTTGAGTGTAGATGATATCGATTTGATAATTTGTGCTACAATTAGTCCTGATTATTATTGTATGCCATCAACTGCTTGTATTATAGCTCAAAAACTTGGGACAAAAGATATTATGGCTATGGATATAAGTGCAGCTTGTACTGGGTTTGTATATGCTTTGTCTGTGGCAAAAGCTTTTATAGAGTCAAATATGAAAAAAAATATTTTGATAATAGGCTCTGAAAAGTTAAGCTCTATTGTTGATTATACCGATAGGACTACTTGTATGCTCTTTGGAGATGGTGCAGGCGCATCAGTCATAAGTGCTACTACTGATAAAAATGAAGCGATAGTTGATATACAGTGTAGTAGCGATGGCAACCTTAAAGATCTGCTTTTAACTCCAAATATACTAAGCGGAGAAAAACAGTTTATACAGATGAAAGGCAATGAAACTTTCAAAATAGCTGTCAAAACACTTGTACGAGATGTTCAAGAGATTATGCAAAAAAATGGCATAACAAATGAAGATATAGACCTATTTATCCCACATCAAGCTAACTATCGTATATTAAAAGCAGTAGGCGATGCTTTGAAGTTTGAAGATAAACAAAAGGTTGTTACTGTTCATAAGTATGGTAACACAAGTTCAGCTTCTATCCCTATGGCTATAAACGATGTTTATGAAAGTGGCAAATTAAAATATGGTGATACTATTTTACTTGATGCATTTGGCGGTGGTCTTACTTGGGGAAGTGCTATAGTGAAGTTCTCTGGAAAGTAGCTTATGTCAAATAGTTTTGTAAAAAATCTTGATAGAGTTATAGAGGATGTAGAAAAAGCGAGGATTAAAAATAGCGAACATCATATAGTTGATATAGTAGCAATAAGCAAATACTCTACTACAAACGATATAAAAGAGCTGTTTGATGCTGGCCAACAAAGTTTTGGCGAAAATAAAATTCAAGATTTGAAACTAAAGTCAAAAGAGTTAAAAGAGCTACCTATAAGGTGGCATTTTGTAGGAAAGTTGCAAAAAAACAAAATCAACAATCTAATAGAGATAAAACCAGCACTTTTTCACTCACTCGATAGTCTAAGTTTGGCATATGATTTAAATAAAAAACTTTTTGAAAAAAACAAAACTATCAACTGCCTTTTACAAATAAACTCATCGTATGAACAAAGCAAATCTGGTGTCAATCCACAAGAAGCTGTGGCGATATATAAAGATATTGAAAAAAATTGTCCAAATATAAAACTCAAAGGGATCATGTGTATGGCACCAAATAGCGATGATGAAAATATAGTCAAAAAAAGCTTTAAAATATCAAAAGAGATATATGATAAGTTAGAAGATGCTACGATACTATCTATGGGAATGAGCGGGGATTTTCAAACTGCTATTAGCTGTGGTTCAAATATGATACGAATAGGTTCAAAACTTTTTTCTAAAGTAGGTCAAAATTGAGATTTGGCTTGATAGGGGACATAGTAGGACGACCCGGTAGAGATATGATCAAACAGATATTAAAAGATATCAAAACAAAACATAAAATAGATACAATTGTAGCAAATAGTGAAAATATAAGCAATGGATTTGGTGCTACAAACAAAAATATAAACGAGATGTTCAACAGTGGTATAGATATATTTACAGGTGGAAATCACTCTTTTGATAAAAAAGATGATTATAAAATAGTGCTTCAAAATAAGTGTGTCTTAAGACCAGCGAACTATCCAGATGAGATAGATGGTAGAGGTGTAGGCATATATGATACACACAACAAACCATTTGCTGTCATAAATCTCATGGGTATGTTTGCTATGCCTGTATGCGACAATCCATTTAGAAAAGCATTGGATATAGTGGATCAATTGAAAAAAAAAGATATAAACACTATCATAGTTGATTTTCATGCAGAGACTACTTCTGAAAAAAGAGTTATGATGAGTTTGTTGAAAAATAAAGTCTCTGCTATATTTGGAACACATACCCATATAGGCACAGATGATTTGATTGTAGAGGATGGCACGATGTATGTGACTGATGTTGGATTGACTGGGTGTCGTGACAATATCATTGGTATGGATTCAAAAACCCCTATAGAAAAATTGCTCACAGGTGTTGGTGGGCATTTTAAAGTCCAAAACAACTGCAAAAAAATATTTCAAATGGTAGTTGTAGATATAAACGAACAAGGCATAGCAACTACAGCTAAAAAATTCAAAATATATGATGACAACGATATAGTCATAACAGATTTTAAAGCAGAGATATGAATCAAAAACAAAACAATATTGTCAAAATGTTTGATAATATAGCATCAAAATATGATATATCAAATAGAGTTTTAAGTATGGGCATAGATAAAAGCTGGAGAGATGAAGCTGTCAAACAAACATACAAGTTATACGATAAAAAAGATATAAACTGTATAGTAGATGTGGCTTGTGGCACAGGAGACTTGATGATATGCTGGAGAAAAATAGCAAAAAAAAACTCCATAAAACTCTATAATATCATAGGCATAGACCCAAGCTCTAAGATGCTAAATGTAGCAAAACAAAAGATAAAAGATGGAGAGTTTAAAGAGGCATTTGCTCAGGATTTACCACTTGAAAATAGAACAATTGATATAATCTCCATAGCTTATGGGATTAGAAATGTGACACATAGACAAGAGGCATTTGAGGAGTTTTATAGGGTTTTGAAGCCTAATGGAATCTTAACTATACTTGAGTTTACCAAAGATGAAAAAAAATCATGGTTTTCACAAATCAAAGCTTTTTATATGTCAAAAGTTATGCCACTTATCGGGCAATTGGTATCTGGAAACAAAGAGGCATACCAGTATTTGCCTGATTCTATCGATGAGTTTGTTACATCAAAACAGTTGCAAGATGAATTAAAAACAGTTGGATTTGAAGTTTTGTTTGCAAAAGAGTACTCTTTAAATATGAACACCACAATCATAGTTAGAAAATAGGTTTTGTTTTGATAGGTATAGATATAGTAAAGATAAGCAGGATTGAAAATCTTATCAAAAAATTTAAAAACAATGCCACAGATAGATTTTTGTCAAAAAAAGAGGCAAAACTATCAAAATCGCCAAACTCTATAGCTGGTTTTTTTGCAGCAAAAGAGGCAGCAAGCAAAGCTATTGGCACTGGTATTGGTAAAAACTGTTCTTTTAAAGATATCAAAATCAGCAAATCAAAACAAGGTAGGCCAAAATTAAAATACAAAAAATCTATAAGAGATAGATACAATATCAAAAAATCAAACTTAAGCATATCGCACGATGGTGGTTTTGCTATAGCGGTTGTCGTAAATGAATATCGTTAAAACTCTTACAGCAAAACTCTTATATATAGTTTTGATGTTATTTGCTATAGCTGCTATATCATTTGTAGCTATAAATCTAGCACCAAATAGCTTTTTTGCTTCTGGGGAATTAAATCCAAATATCACTCAAGATGCTGTAGAAAACTTGAAAGCTGTTTATGGTTTGGATAAACCTCTTTATATTCAGTTTGCCTCGTGGGTTAAAGCGATTGTTCAGCTTGATTTTGGCATAAGTTTCAATAGTGGCGAACTTGTCAAAGATGAGATTTTAGCTAGAATTCCTATAACTCTTACGATAAATATAATATCTATGATTATGATATTTGTGATATCATTTTATCTTGGAGTCAAGTCTGCTCTTTTTCAAAATAGTTTATTTGATAAAATAGTAGGACAGTTGTCTATCATTAGCTTTTCTGTGCCATCTTTTTATCTGGGCTTGATATTTATCTTTGTATTTAGTATAAGTTTTGAGCTTTTGCCATTGGGTGGGGTGCATAGTAGCGATAATTTAAATGGCTTTGATTATATATATGATACATTTTTGCACCTTCTTATGCCTATATCTATCATGGTAATTGGTGGTTTTGGAACTTTGACCATATATATAAGACAGCTTACAGCAAAGATACTACAACAAGATTATATATTTTTTGCAAAAACAAGAAAACTAAGCAACAAACAGATAATAAGATGGTATATCTTGCCAAATCTTTATCCACCAACTGTTACATTGTTAGGACTTATGCTTCCTGGTATCATAGGTGGCAGTGTGATACTTGAGACTATATTTTCAATCGATGGTATGGGTTTGTTATTTTTTCAATCAGCACTTAGTAGGGATTATCCAGTGATTATGGGTATCTTAATAATAGGGGCATTTTTAACTATAATTGGAAATATGATAGCAGATATTATACTTTTGAAGTTAAATCCATTTGCAAAAGAGTAGTATTATTAGGTATGATTGTAAGCTGTGTTTTGTATCAAATGATAATTTATCTAAATTTTAAATCACTTTAAAACTTATGCGACAAGCTAAATCGTGAAGTTTACCATGCTTGTCTTGCTACAGGTTGGGTTTACATAGCTAAATGAATTACTCCAAATACTGGTAGGCACTTACTCCACCTTTTCACCCTTACCTTTTGGCGAACCAAATGGCGGTATATTTTCTGTTGCACTAATCCCTTGGGTTGCCCCAGCCATCAGTTAGATGGAACCATACTTCACAGTAGCACAGACTTTCCTCTTGAAGAATCAAGCTATCATCTATCATACCTTTTGTATTGTATCAAAAAAAACTTAATAAGAGACCTTAAGCAAGACATAAGGTACAATTTGTTATAATCATAGCCTTATGGGCTAGACATGGTTTCGACTGGATGGACTGGATATAAGTAGCATGTTCGTGTGAGTTACGATAAAAACTCAAAAATTTTAGACGC
>JAOZJU010000071.1 GCA_029935705.1 Arcobacteraceae bacterium | reverse complement strand
AAAATACTATCCCACCATTTACTCAAAAAACTCTTACACTCAAAATATCATCACTATTTAACTCAACGACATTTAACCTATCTATCATATCAAAATCTTTCAAAAGCTTGAAAACTATCTTGCTAAAGTGCTTCTCACTATCATAATGCCCCACATCAATCAAGCTTACACCTCTAATCTTAGCTTCATTTGCATCATGGTGTTTGATATCTCCAGTCAAAAAGCAATCCCCCCTCACACAATCCAATAGCGACATACCACTACCACACACCACAGACACAGTTTTGACTACATCACTACACTTTAAGTATCGGACTGCTTTGATACCCAATCTATTTGATACTAGTTTAACCATATCATCAAACTTCATATCCACCTTTGCTTCATATACAAATCCATCTGTCATATGGCCGCTAAGTGCCAAAACATCTTCACAAAAAGCCCTATTTAGATGAGTTTTGTCAAAATTTGTATGTATACAAAGCACCGATATATCTTTTTTGATTATCTCTCTTAGATTTATAGTAGCAAAATCATCAAAACAAACCTTTTTTAGCCCTCGAAATATCAACGGATGATGTGTGATTAGAAGTGAGCCAATAGGCAAACTATCTATAAGTTTTGCATCTATATCCAAACTTATATATATATCTGTTATTCTGTTTTCCATACTGCCTATTATTAGACCACTGTTGTCCCAACTCTCTTGAATATCATATGGCGATATTTTGTCTATAAATTTATATATATCTTTTATCTTTATCATACCATATTTTAACCAAAAAATATAAAATTTAACTCAAATTTTGAAAAAAAAACAATTTTATAGCACTTTTTCGCTTTGGTTAAGCTGACTTTAAGCTTTTTACAGTAAAATTTCACAACTTTGATTGTTTTGCGGTTTTTAAGTAGCGATATTGCCGCTTTGACCCATACAATCAATGGTTAATTTCAAAAAAAGGGTACATATGTCAAACAATATGATCAAATTGAGTGTTGCTGCAGCGGTTGCAGTAGCGGGGTTAAGTACAACAAGTAGTGCAAGCAAACTAGAGGATGCTATCAAAAATACAGAGCTATCAGGTTTTGTCCGATACAGATTTACAGATGGAAGTTCTGATAATCCAGCTAAAGATAAAAATGAAACAAATGAATACAAAACTGTATTTAATGTAAAATCAAAAGTAAATGACATGGTCACAGCAAATGTCAAAGTAGCTGGAGCTGATTCAACGACAGATGCTTCAGGCGATGCAGATCCTGTTCAAACAAATGTCAAACATGCGAACTTTATCTTTGATACTGGTGCTGTGAAGATCACTGCTGGTAAACAAGGGCTTGTTTCACCATTTGGTGATTCTGCTGATCAACAAGGAACAGGTATAGTTGCTGTTGCACCTCTTGGAGCTATCAACCTGCATGGTGCTTGGTATACAAATAGTGATGGAAAAGCTTTTGGTGATCGTATAGATGGTAAAAATATCACTGCTCTTGGAGTTTCAGGAAAAGCTAGTATAGTTGACTTTTCTCTTTGGGCTGCACAACTTAGTGAAAGCACTCCAGAAAGTAACGCTACAGATGGTATAGGAGCAACTGGTATAAACCTAAATGTCAAAGCTGCTATCACTCCTATGGTAACAGTAGAGCTAAACCATGCACAAATGGCTTACTCTGGCGATAATGTTCCTGATGATTTTACTCAACAACAATCAAGAGTAGTTGGTATCATCAGTGCTGGACCTATCAAAGCAAAAATTGGAGTAGTCAAAACTGGCGACGAAGGTGGAGATGCTACATTTGGTGATTCAGATGCACAAGCGAACTTCCAACTTGATGAAATTAGTGCACACAAAACAATAGATTCAACTATATTTTACTTCGCTGCTTCTATGAATGTAGGACCAGTAGTTGTAGGTGCAGAACACCTTACAACAGATGATATAGATGGAACTACAAATGATGAGAAAGATGCTCTTGAGACTAGAGTTTCTGTCAAGTATCCAATGAGTAAAAACTTCACTGTATCTGCATTTATGTCACAATCTGAAGTAAATGACAACAATGATACGACTGAAGATACTTGGACAAAAAGTAGAATTGAGATGAAATACACTTTCTAATCAAACTTTTGTTAGATATCAAAGGCGAAGCGACGGCTTCGCCTTTTTTTATGCCAAAAAACTATCAACTCATCAAATCTTTTGTTGAGTATGAGTTAAAGTTTTAATCCATATTCCAACACAACAGTTTCATATTGTATTTT